>NZ_JABSUV010000028.1:0-89106 GCF_013284275.1 Brevibacillus sp. HB2.2 | reverse complement strand
TTCTACTTGGGGAACAGCTTTTTTTTAGTTATCACATACCCACGTTTTCACCCGCGATGGCCGCTTTTTTCGCTTTAGCCGCAGCCACCTGTGAGAGGAAATAAACGATGAGGAACAGCAGCAGGCACGCCGCCGACCAGCGGTACATGACAGAGTAGCTCGAATGTGTCGCGATGACGCCGAGGAGCATAGAGCCGACCGCGATCCCCAGATCGATGGAATTAAAGAAAAGTCCATTCGCCATGCCGCGTTGCTCAGGTGTGACGACCTTCACCATCCACGCCTGGATAGATGGCTGAATCATGCCATAGCCAAGGCCATAGAAGGCAGCAGAGACGAGAAGCAAGGACTCTGTCGTTGTCAGGGACAGGAGCAAGAGGCTGATCCCGACGAAAATCGCACCGGGAGGCAGGACGGCAATATGCCCTTTGCGATCATAAAGCTTGCCGGAAAACGGACGAATCAGCACCATCGCCAGTGCATTCGTAAGGAAAAACCAGCCGACATTCTCAATGTGGGCTTCTTTTCCATACAAGGCCAAAAAGCTGAGAATCCCGCCATACGTAATGGATAAACAAAAGTTCAGTCCAGCTGGAAGCAGCAGCTTTTTATCATAAAATCGACGAATGCCTGTGACCGTTTGTGTGTTCCCGGACGACACAGGAAGCTGATTGTAGGCACGGATAAAATGCATCAACGGAAAAATAATAGCAACTAACAATACGAGAACCATGAGCATCGATCCGAATCCAAACCCATTCAACACTCCAAGTCCAATCAACGGGCCGAGTGCCATAGCCAAGCTGGTCGATAAGCCGAAATAACCCATGCCTTCGCCGATTCTTTTGGCAGGAATCACATTGGAGACAATCGTCGGAAAGGTCGTGCTGCCCATCCCAAAGCCGATGCCGACCAGGATTCGCAACAGAAGAAAGAACACAATGCTTCCCGCCCAGTAATAGCCTGCGCTAAAAATCGCGACGAATCCAAGTGCTACGATTGCCAAGAGCTTACTGCTTTTCGTTTTCAAAGCTTCCCCAGTAAATACCCTTGCGATCACTGCTGCAAGTGAAAACAAGCTAATAACCAAGCTGACAACAAAATCATTGGCCTGATAAGCTTCCTTCACATAGGCAGGGAATGTTGGGGTTTGCATTTGAACGGTGAGAAACAACAACAAATTGCATACAGTTAACAGGACGAAATCTCTCGTCCACAGTCTCTCTCTACTCTCTCCCAATGCTGTCACTCCTAGTCTGTCGTTTTTCTATTGATGTTCTCGTTAATCTCCAGCAAGATTTCCCGTAAGAAGGCCAGCTTTTCAGGAGAGATCCCTTCCAATATGTCCGCAACGGCCTGAGCCTCTACAGGAATCGCCTGCTCCAGCCATTCCCGTCCTTTCGGGGAAAGGGTAATGATGTAAGCGCGGCGGTCTTGTTCGCTCAATGTCTTTTCGATAAAGCCTTTTTTGGCGAGTGTGTCTAAAATGCGTGTCATGGAAGGCTGATCCTTCGCAGAGCGCTGAGCCAGCTCTTTTTGATTGATACCCTCTTCCTCTCGTAGCCGATAAAGGACGGCAAACTGCTCCGTGGTCAAATCAAACTCCTTTAAAAAAAGGGAAACATAATGAATCATTCTCCGGTATGTATTTCCAATGAGAAATCCAACCGGTTCTTTTTGCCAATGATCGATCAGGGGAATAACCCTCTTTCGTTCAAAAATACTTGCAATGACAATTATATGTATAACAATTAATTTTGTAAATGGAAAAAACCGCCCTATGAAAAGGCGGTTGGTTGCTTCTCCTTTACTGACGATATCTCCCTCTCTTTCGCGAGGTGCGGAAGAAGTAATAGCCCATTACGCCGATGACGCCAATGATCGTGGCAACAACAAAGAAGTTATGGGACATCCATTCATACATCTGGGAGCCGACAAGCATATGCAGTGCCTCCTCTCCTTATGTGTACGTGGGGTAACGAGTGCTGCTGTTGTTATTTTCTTGGGAGCGAAATGAAATGATCTCTCTTGCCGCTTTTTCGAGAAGTTGATCCTCGGGAGTAAGCTTCGTGTTTTGCTGATTGTTGATGGAGTGTTTTTCCTGGTTCTTCGATAATTGTGGGCTTGTGGAATACTGTATGTTTGCCTTATTCGTTGTCGCTGGCGTGTTGCTCTCATCATCTTTGCTGGTGTTCGAGTCTTTGATGGGCGCAATATTCATGGAGCGGGTAAATTGGTTGACTGCCATCTGCACGCCTTTTTTCTTGAGCTGATCCATCATGCCTTGCACGCCATTCCCTTTTTTCGTATTGATGCCCATCGCTGCGTACATCGGACAAAAGCGAGTAGCTCCTTCTGCTACTTTCATAGCTGAAAAAGCCATGAGCAGCCATGGAGTTTTGGATGGGCGACGACTCATTTTTCCGATGCCGTACGCCAAGCCCAACAGACCGCCAGTTATACGAATCATGGCATCAGTTCTACCTACGTTTTTATGCATGAGAGTTGTCCTCCTGTCGCAATTACGTCTATTCCCTAGTGTGTAATAAAGGGCGACAAGACACCCGTGGGAATTGTTACTACCATTACCAAGCTTGCAGGGGAATGAATGATGGGCGGAGAAGCTGTAGTGGCGATGAACGATCGTTCATTTTGTAAAACATCGGGAGACCAGCGAGGAGAGAAAAAATGATGCGCGTACGAGCCATATCAGATCGTGATTACTTGAACATGATTCGCGTGAGCAGACGTCAGGCACCGGCAAGCCTCTGGATAAAAGGCGCAAGCGTTCTGAATGTGTACACAAAAGAATGGCAAGAGCATCACGTCGCAGTGGCAGGAGAACGTATTGCTTATGTAGGAGAAAAAGAGCCGTTGGTCGATGACCAGACTGTAATCATAGAGGCGGCTGGGCATTATCTCGTGCCGGGTTACATCGAGCCTCACGCGCATCCGTTTCAATGGTATAACCCTTATACGTTGGCTGACTTTGCTTTGCAAACGGGTACGACTGGTATGGTGTCGGACACGTTAATGCTCATGCAACTGCCTTTTTCGCAAACGGCAGCGATCATGGATTCTTTGGCAGCACATCCCGTGAAGCAATTTTTCTGGGGCAGACTCGATCCGCAGACAGGGAAAGCTCATCCGTCGTTCACGAAGGAAAATTTGGCGCGAATGCTGGAACATCCACGTGTGATCCAGGGCGGGGAGTTGACGAATTGGGGCGGTGTTTTACAAGAGGATGAGACGCTGCTTTTTGGTCTGAAGTATACGAGGGACTTGGGCAAAAGGATGGAAGGGCATCATCCGGGGGCGTCATACGAGACATTGAACATTGCCGCAGCAGCCGGCATAACAGCTTGTCATGAAGCTATCCATGCTGCTGATTTGCTCTCGCGCATCCGTTTAGGCATGTATGCGACACTGCGCCATTCCTCTATTCGCCCCGATCTACCTGAGCTGGTGAAGGGCTGGCTGGAGTTGGGGGTGCCGTGGTCTTCACGGATGATGCTGACATCGGATGGAAGCACGCCGCCGATGCATCGTGCCGGGTTCATGGATAGTACGCTCCGTGTTGCTATGGAAGCGGGAATGCCGCCAGAAGAAGCGTATGTCATGGCGACGCTGAACCCGGCTGTCTATTATGGGCTGGACGCGGAGATCGGAGGAATTGCGCCGGGCCGAATCGCCGATATGCTGCTGTTGACGGCAAAGGATCAACCGACTCCATCCATCGTGATTGCGAATGGACAACGGGTGGCAGAAAAAGGAACCCTGCTCGTTCCAACCGTTCAGCCACAATGGGAGGAAGCTTCGTTACGATTGGCAGATCCATTGAAAAAACAGGCACATTCTGATTGGTTCCGCCTGCGGCCAGATGCGGACGGCAAGACCCCTGTGCTACAAATGCTGAATGCCGTTATCACGCGGCTGTCGCTAGAGGACATGCCTGTTGATCAGGATGGATACGTATCCTTGCAGCATGATCCGCAGTTGGCATTGATCGCCATTATTGATGTAACTGGAGGCAACCGAACAATGGCAGTGCTTCACGGCTTCGGTGAGCATCTCGAAGGGCTAGCCAGCACTTATTCAGCTTCTGGCGATTGGATCGTAATCGGACGCGATCCCCAAGCGATGGCGCAAGCACTGGAGCGTATTCGGGAAATAAAAGGTGGAGTCGTCCTAATCGATGAAGGAAAAATCATTTGCGAATGCCCATTGCCTCTTGCTGGAAAATTCGCGTCCGCACCGATGGAGGAAGTGATCAGCATGGGTGAAAATTTGGTAAATCAGCTCCGTTCCAAAGGGCATGTCCATCTCGATCCGATTTATTCGCTTTTGTTTTTTACGGCTACCCATTTGCCATATGCACGTCTAACGGCAACAGGCATTGTCGACGTGAAGAGTGGGCAAATCGTCGTTCCGGCACTTCCTCTACCTTGAGGGAGTGTTTTTTTGCGGTCACACAAACGCCCGTGATCGTTTGTGAATCAATGATATATGTATATAAAATATATTTTACTTCTTGTAAATTATCAGATTTATTTTAAAATAAAAACAACCAAGCCTATCTATCTTTATCCCCGAGGAGTATCGTTTTTGAAAGTCGCAACCTGGCTAACGTGGTAGATGGATTGGGTAACAAGAACAAAGAATGATAGAAGGGGGATTCATTCTGAATGAAAAAGCGTTCTTATGTGGGGGTTTTATCTGCGGTATTGGCTACGAGTATGGCATTAACAGGTTGCGCAGGAAACAGCAATTCAAGCGGAGGAAGTAACGCAAGCGGCGGGCAAAGTCAGCCAGCTCCGGGCAACAGTGGTGGAGGAACAACCGAGGGTGGTCTCATCAAAATTGCCACACAATCTCCTCTGTCCGGGAGCAATTCTGCTATCGGAGATGCGATTAAGACAGGCGCTGGTTACGCTCTCGAAAAGCGCAAGGAAGAATTTAAAGCACTTGGATTTGATCTCCAGCTTTTCCCTCAGGATGATCAAGGCGACCCGAAAATTGGGGTATCGAATGCGGAGATGCTCATCTCTGATCCCGATGTGTACGGTGTAGTTGGGCACTATAACACAGGGGTTGCCATTCCATCGTCTGTGAAGTACGACGAAGGCAAGCTGGTCATGGTATCCCCGGCAAATACAGGGGTGAAGCTCACCGAGGAAGGCAAGAAAACCGTCCATCGAATCTGTGCTCGCGATGACGCACAAGGACCAAAGGCTGCTCTTTATGCGAAAAATACACTTGGTGTAAAAACGGCCTATATTATCCATGATAAGACAGCATACGGCCAAGGTCTGAGCGATCAAGTGAAGATGCAATTCGAAAAGGACGGGGTCCAAATCCTTGGCTTCGAGGGCATTACCCAGGGCGAAAAGGACTACAGCGCGGTACTTAACCAGGTAACGGTGAAAAACCCGGACATCATCTTTTTCGGGGGACTTTATCCAGAAGGTGGAATTTTGATCAAGCAAGCTCGTGAAAAAGGATTTAAGGGTTATTTTATGGGTGGCGATGGCTTGGATTCTTCTGATATGATAAAAATAGCCGGTAATGCTGTCGAAGGTGTAGTCTTTACGTCAGTAGCAGGGGACGTAACGCAAACCGAAGAGGGCAAAAAATGGGCTGAAGAGTACAAGAAAGCCACAAACAAGCCTCTGGAAACCTATTCCGTCTATGGTTTCGACTCCATGAACGTCATCCTCAATGGTGTCTTGGAAGCTGCCAAAGCGAACGGAGGCAAAAAACCAACCCGCGAGCAAGTCCTCGATGCAGTCCACAAAACCAAAGATTTTCAGGGTCAATTCACCAAGGTTACCTTTGATGAAAAAGGTGACAACACAAATGCAGACGTGTTCATTTACAAGTTTGACAAGGACAAATCCATTTTCGTAGGCAAGGCCGAGTAATCACACCACACAACGCGCACACACTCCCATGCCTCATACCAGGATAGGGGGCTGCACGCCAGTGTTGGCCCCTTTTCCACGAGAAAACACGTCCAGTCAACGAATTGAATGCAGAAAATTTGTACAAGTCTACAAGGGAAATGAGGGATGGGAAAGCATGATCAATATTTTGCCTCAGGTGTTGGTTGACGGATTGACACTTGGATTTATGTACGCAGTCGTGGCTTTAGGCTACACAATGGTTTACGGGATTTTGGAAATTATCAACTTTGCCCATGGAGACATTTTCATGGTCGGAGCCTTTATCGGTACAGAGGTATTATTGATCTCTGATGCGTTAGGGGCACTTGAAGGTATGAATCCATTTGTCGCACTTTTCATAACACTCATAATTGCCATGGTATTAACTGGTGCTTTGGGAGTAGGGATTGAGAGGATTGCCTATCGGCCATTGCGTGGAGCACCTCGTCTTGTGCCGTTGATTTCGGCGATTGGTGTATCGTTTTTGCTGCAAGACCTCGTACGTTTTACAGAAGCACTGGCTCGTAATGAGTTTTATCTAAACAGTCCCGCTCTTTTTACGGGCTCGATTCCATTAGGAAGTATCGCTACGATTCCAACAAAAGGTTTGATCGTAATTGTAATTGCGATCATCATGATGATTGCGTTGACGTTGTTTGTGAATAAAACAAAGTGGGGAATCGCCATGCGCGCCGTCGCACAGGACCAGAGTACGGCTTCGCTGATGACCATAAATGTAAACAAAGTAATCATGCTTACGTTTTTGATTGGCTCCAGCCTGGGTGGCGCGACAGGCGTTCTGTTTGCGCAAAACTACGGGACGATCGATCCATATATCGGTTTTATTCTCGGTCTAAAAGCATTTACAGCTGCCGTACTCGGCGGGATTGGGAACCTCCGTGGTGCGATGATCGGTGGCGTACTCCTCGGTCTTCTGGAATCCTTGTCCGGTGCCTTTATGGGGCCGTTGACCAACGGAGCCTTTGGTGCAGAGTACAAAGACGTGTTCGCGTTCAGTATTTTAATTCTCGTGCTTCTCTTCAAGCCAGAAGGACTGTTTGGCGAAGCTGTAAAAGAGAAAGTGTAGGTGAAATAAATGGCAAATCTCGCTTGGAAATCGTTCAAAGGTATTCCGCTCGTATTCACGTTGATCTGGATTGTAGGCTTTTCTGCCGCATTGTACCTGATGGATAAATCAGTGATCGCGTTTCTCGGCATTCTTTCATCCATTGTGCTTGTCTATTATACTAATACCACCAAGTCGATCAAAATGGCGATTGGCGCTATTGTTCTCCTCCTGATCATTCCATTGGTAGCCGGCGAAAACCGTTACTACATGGAGGTAGCCTCACAGGTAGGCATTTACGTAGCGATGGCTTTGGGCTTGAATATCGTAGTAGGCTTTGCTGGTTTGCTTGACTTGGGTTACGTCGCGTTTTTTGCTGCTGGGGCGTATGCGTACGCGATTTTCTCGACCTCGCAAGCGAATGAGTTTATTGCAGGGAATCTGTTCCCGCTCTCCGGTGAGTGGTTTTGGCCATTTCTCATAGTCGGCTTGATTGTGGCTGCTGTTTTCGGAATATTGCTAGGATTGCCAGTTCTCAGAGTAAAAGGCGATTACCTCGCGATCGTGACCTTGGGCTTCGGTGAAATCATTCGCATTGTCTTCAACAACCTGGACAAGCCCATCAACATCACCAACGGTCCGCAGGGAATCACGCCGATTCCGTCTCCTGAGCTGTTTGGGATCAAAATGGGGACGCCGTTTTACTTTTACTTCATCGTATTGTTTGTGATTGCCTTTATCGTATTGGCGAATATACGCTTTGAGCATTCCCGTTTGGGACGTGCATGGATTGCGGTACGTGAGGATGAGCTGGCTGCCCAGTCCATGGGGATTTCCTTGCTGAATACCAAGCTGGCTGCATTTGCATTGGGTGCTTCCTTCGCAGGTGTCGTGGGGGTTATCTTTGCGGCCAAGCAGACGTTTATCGATCCGACCTCCTTTACGCTGATGGAATCGATCGGAATATTGGTCATGGTTATTCTGGGTGGTAGCGGCAGCATTCCAGGCGTTGTGCTTGGAGCCGCATTTGTGACAATCTTGCAGGTACAGCTGTTAAAAGAATTCTCCAACTTCCTGCACAGTCTGCAAAATTCGGGGATCATCAGTTTGCCGAACCAGCTGGACCCATCCAAGTTCCAGCGCCTCATTTTCGGAATCATGCTCATTCTCGTCGCCTTGTATCGCCCTAACGGATTGATTCCGGCCAAACGGAAGAAAAACGATCTCGATGCAATCAAAAAGAGCGAGTTTGGCAAAGAAAAGCTGGGGATTCTCGGCAGACTGTCCCAATTGACTTCTGGAAAACAGTCATAGCGGACGAGGAGGGAAATGAGCATGGCATTGTTAGAGGCAAAAAATTTGACGAAGCGCTTTGGTGGCTTGGTAGCCAATCAAGACGTCTCGATTGACATCGAAAAAGGAAGCATTACGGCGGTAATCGGGCCGAATGGAGCCGGAAAAACGACTTTTTTCAATATGATTACCGGATTTTACGAGCCAGACGAGGGAGAAATTCTGCTGAATGGCAAAAGCATCAAGAAGCTTCGTCCCGATCAGATCGCGAGTCGCGGTATCACCCGTACCTTTCAAAACATTCGTCTGTTCAAGGAAATGACGGCTTTGGAAAATGTCATGGTGGGTGTGCATAGCCGCTTATCGGCTGGAATTCTTGGAATCTTGTTCAACTCCAAACGTGTACGCCAAGAGGAAGAGCGGACGCGCGTGGAGGCTTATCAGCTCATGGAGTATGTCGGGATCGCGCATATTGCCAATGAAGCGGCAGGGAGTCTGCCTTACGGGTTGCAACGACGCTTGGAAATCGCCCGGGCGATGGCGACCAATCCGCAAATTATTTTGCTCGATGAGCCAGCGGCAGGGATGAACCCTCGCGAAACGGTTGAGATGACGGATTTTATTCGTCGGCTGAAAAAAGAGCTCGATTTGACGATTATCTTGATTGAGCATGACATGAAGCTGGTCATGGGACTTAGCGAATACATTCACGTGCTGGATTACGGGAGAAAAATTGCAGAAGGAACACCTGAACAAATCCGCAACAACCCTAACGTCATTGAGGCCTATCTCGGAAAAAGTGCGTCGGACGTGTCGTAGAAGGAGGAAAATCGATGGCATTGCTAGAGCTGACTAACGTTCATACGTATTACGGCGGCATCCACGCATTAAAAGGATTGAGCATAACGGTAAACGAAGGCGAAGTGGTGACGCTGATCGGTTCCAACGGGGCAGGTAAATCGACCACGCTGAAAACGATATGTGCGCAGACCCGTGCCAAAGAAGGAAAAGTCATCTTCAATGGCAAAGACATTACGCAGATGCGTACACATGATATTGCTTTAGCAGGAATCGCCCACGTTCCGGAAGGCCGCCGTATTTTTCCCAAGCTGACCGTACGCGAGAATTTGGAGATGGGTGCCTTCAGTGTATCCGATAAAAAGGTGATAGAAGAAGGAATCGAGCGCGCCTTTGCTTACTTTCCACGCCTGAAGGAACGGGTCAATCAAAAAGGCGGCACGATGTCCGGTGGAGAGCAGCAAATGCTGGCGATTGCTCGTGGACTCATGATGAAGCCAAAAATTCTCATGCTCGATGAACCGTCGATGGGATTGGCACCGATTCTGGTGGAGCAGATTTTTGACATCGTTACGGAGCTGAACAAGGAAGGCATGACGATTCTCTTGGTCGAGCAAAATGCGAATCAGGCGCTGTCTGTCGCCCATCGCGGTTATGTGATTCAGACAGGCGAAATTATTTTGCAAGACGATGCCCAGACATTATTGATGAATCCGCAGGTAAGAGAGGCGTATTTGGCGTAATAGTGGTGTAATAGAAACGTGAGTACCGATGGGGATTTTTGCTCCCGTCGGTTTTTCATTTATTCAGCGAGGAGGATGTGGCTTGCTAGATATTAGTCCCCGCTTTGTAGAAGGGAGCGAGCCTCTCTATCTACAGCTTTATCGCTATTTTTGTACAGAAATCCAAGGGAGGCGCTTGATCTCCGGGACGCGTCTGCCTTCTGTTCGGGCCTTGAGCGGATTTTTGCAAGTGAGTAAAACGACTGTCGAGAGTGCCTATCACCAGCTCATGGCAGAAGGCTACATCGAGAGTCGGGAGCGTAGCGGATTTTATGTGGTCGATATGGACTGGGATGGGCCAGTGCCTGTGCCTACAGGGAAAGGGCAGCAACCAGCTAAAACGGCTTACGTCCAAATAACTCCATCTACACCCTCAGCAGTTCCGATCCAATATGATTTTCACCAAGCGCGCGTAGATGCCGAGCATTTTCCTTTTGACCGTTGGCGCAAGTACACCAACCAATGCATGCAGGAAGAGAACAAGCACGTGCTCTACTACGGCGACCGACAAGGAGAGCCGCAGCTGCGGGAGGAGCTCGCACGCTATCTCGGACGAGCTCGGGGTGTGCAAGCTACGCCGGAACAAATTGTGATCGGTGCGGGGACGCAGGTGATCATCAGCTTATTGGGGTTCCTATTCGGGACACGGGGACAGGCTGTAGCGATGGAGGAGCCGGGCTATCACGGTGTTCGTACCGTGTTTTCCCATTTGGGCTATGATGTGCGCCCGATCAGACTGACAGAGGATGGGATTGATGTGGAAGCGCTCAGTGAGAGTGGAGCGCGGCTGGTTTATATCACCCCCTCTCATCAGGACCCTTCCGGAATAGTCATGCCGTATGCCAAACGGCTAAAGCTGCTCCACTGGGCGAATCAGACGGGAAGCTACATCATCGAGGACGACTACGATGGGGAGTTTCGCTATCATGGCAAGCCAATTCCTTCCCTTCAGGGGCTAGATACGCAAGGACGCGTTATCTATTTGGGGACGTTTTCCAAGGCGTTGCTGCCGTCGATTCGGATGAGCTATATGGTTTTGCCGCAAGCGTTATTGGCGGTGTTTCAGGAGAAATTGGCGGATTTTGACCAGTCGGCATCGCGTATTCATCAGGAGACGCTGGCCCTGTTCATGAAAAATGGCGATTGGGAGCGGCATATTCGCAAGATGCGGACGCTTTACCGCAAAAAGCATGGGGTGCTGCTGCAGTGCTTGCAGGAACAGCTGGGGGCGTACATCCGGATCAAGGGTCAGGATGCCGGACTGTCTGTGACGGTAGAAGTGAAAAGTGAGAGTACTCCGCAACAGTTGACCCAATTTGCGGCTGCATCAGGTGTACGTGTCTATCCAACCGCACATAAATGGATTCATCCACAGGAAAATGGACTGCCGGCTTTCCAGTTCGGCTTCGGGGGGCAGACCATCGAGGAGATTGAGGATGGCATTCTTCTGTTGAAACGTGCATGGGAGCCTTATTTACAAATAGAAGGGGAAAATAAAAACCCAATCCAGGGGATCGGGTGAAGGAACGCTGAGAAAAAATGAAAAGCAGCATCCCAAAAAGGGAGTGCTGCTAATAATTAAGGGACGTACTGTTCTGTAACTTTTGTGATGATGCCATTCTTTACTTCAACGTGGAATGGTATCTGATAAGGAATTCCCTTGGATAGTACAAACTTTTTAAAAGTCTCGGTGTTTACTGCTTCATTCCAATGGAAATTCCCATCTTTTTGTGTAGAGTTGGTTTGAAGAGTAAAGGAAGCCTTTGGAGAAACTTCAAACGTTCTAATTTTAGGACTGCTATTACGAATGTAATATGGCATCGGATAGTCTTCTTTTTCCGATGGATGATCTTGACGATAAGCTTTTACTGCTGCCTCACCGAAAAACCATTGAACATAGTCAAGTGAGACGAGGAGCTTTCCATTTTTCACTTGTAACGTTTTCACATATGCCATTGATTTTTCAAGAGTATTTCCTTGTTTATCCTTGCTGCTTGTTGGAACAATTACTTGGGGAGGAACAGGGGCAACCGTTCCTTGCTGTGAAGCTGCATGAGCGTCAGTAACAAACAATGAACAGAATAACAAAGAAGAAAGCAGCAAATATGTTTTTCTCATAGGGTGTTATTTCCTTTCTGTACACGAAATACTATTCACAAGTAGTAGACGAAAAAATAACAAAACCGTTTCGCCTCAAGAAGAAAAATTTAACATAACTATATCGAGTGAAAAGTAAGTGAACGGATTGAGCTGTTATCATAGGCAAAACAAGTGAGTTAGCATGAAGAGTAGCCTCCTGTCATCAGAGCAGACTGATGAACAGGAGGTTTTTTCATGGCATCTTAAACGGATTTTAAGACATTCGATACCCTAATTGAGCTGACATCGCACGTACTGTCGCTAGCGTTTCTTGTAAAATCTCTTCTTGTTTCGGCATCACGCGGTCGGAGGGACCGATGACACTGACAGATGCAGTTACGTGCCCAGTTGAATCAAAAATCGGGGCAGCGATTCCGGTCACGCCTGTATTGCGTCGATTCGAGCTGATTTCATAACCTCGCCGGCGGATCGTCACCAAGTCCTCTTTAATTTGCTCAACAGACGTGTACGAATGAGGTGTGTAGCTTTTCAGTGGATGTTCCTGCAAAATCTCATCCTGAAACTCCTCTGGCTGATAGGCAAGCAAAACCCTTGCAGCGGAGGTTGAGTAAAGAGGAAAACGCCGGAAGGATTCTACGGTAAAGCGAACAGGATGAAGCGAATCCTCTTTGGCTACATAGATCGCGTCCTTTGAATCTTGTACACATAAGACCGCCAATTCGTTTGTCCGTGAGACAAGCTGGTCTAAGAACGGTTTGGAAAAATCAACGATATCGTGATTCGTGAGCACCTTAGTGCCCAGCTCCAAAAGCGTGTAGCCAAGCGTATACTGCTTGGTTTTTTCATTTTGGCGGATAAAGCCTTCAGACTCCAGCGTGGACAGGAGCTTGTGAACGGCTCCCTTGGACAGCTGGAGTTTTTTGCTGAGCTCCGTTACCCCAAGTTCTTTTGGCGAATCGAGAAATATTTTTAACAGCCGACAGCCATTTCGAACAGAAGACAATACTTGGTCCATACAAAGGTCTCCTTTAACGTACAGTTGCTCTTCTATCAAAGAAGAGTCTCGATTGAAGTAATTTTACCATTAGAAAGAATGCTGACAAGCCTGTAATTGGTGCAATGGTTCTTCTAGTACGACTACCTTGAATAGTCAGTATCTTTATGCTAGTATAGCATTATCGTTCTCGAATAGGAAACGTTGTTCTCTATTCGTGAACAATATAGACAATCGGGGGTCGAACTTACATGAAGAAAAAGGCATTATCCGTCTTGTCCATTTTTGCTTTGACTGGTTCCTTGCTGGCTGGATGTGGCTCCTCCACGCCGCAAACATCTACTCCTGCACCGGCTGCTGGCAACAATAGCGGCACCGAAGCACAAGCTCAGCTGGAAGACACACTGGTAGTAGCAGGAAACGGCGCGACCGTTGAAAAGATGATGAAGGATGAAGTCTTCAAGAAGTTTAACGAGAAGTATCCGAATGTAAAGCTGACCTATGTTTCTGGTGTTTCCACGGAGATTGTAGCGAAGGTTAAGGCACAGAAAAATGCACCGCAAATCGACCTGACAATCGTTGAAGGCGGCGAACAAGAGAAGGGACGTCAAGAAGGCTTGTGGGAAACTGTATCCGCAACAGATATCCCGAACATGAAAAACGTGCCAGAAGATTTGCGTGTGACGGAGGATAGCGGTGTAGTAGTAAACTTCACGCCGATGGGGATTTCCTATAATGCGGATCTGGTAAAAGAAAAAGGCTTGCCTGTACCGAAGTCCTGGAATGACCTGGCGAAGCCTGAAGTGAAAGGCTACATCACGATGACAGACGTAGCGAGCAACTTTGGACGCTCAACGATGATCATGCTGGCGTACGCAAATGGCGGGTCTGAGAAAGACATCGAACAAGGCTTTAAGAAAATGGAAACGATTGCAGGATACATGCCGACCTTTGCGAAGAGTGCTGCACAGCTTCAGCAAAATCTGCAAAACAAAAGCGCAGCGTACACCACTTGGACAATGGCGCGTAGCTTGACACAAAAAGAAGCAGGCGTACCATTGGAGTTCGTTTTCCCTGAAGAGGGCGGAAACATCGTACCGAACGTAGCTACGCTGGTAAAAGGTTCGAAGAGTCCAAAAGCGGCAAAAGCATTCGTCGATTTCCTTTTGACAGATGAAATTCAAACGATGTACGCAACGAAGCTGTACTACAATCCGGCAACCTCTGTGAAGCTGCCAGACGATGTAGCGAAAACATTGGAATTCGATCGTACAAAGGTTGTCAACTTCGACTATAGCGTAGTGAGCAAGGAAACATCTGCTTGGCTGGATCGCTTTAACAAAGAAATCGCACCTAAAACAGGAAAGTAGGTATTTACGTGACCAAGGTGATTGATGTTGAACTGCGCGGCATCATGAAAAAATTTCAAAGCAATGTCGTGGTTCAAAACTTCAACCTGCAGGTGGAGCAAGGCGAATTCATCTCGTTTCTCGGCCCATCTGGTTGCGGTAAGACCACGACCTTGAATATGATTGCCGGTTTTTTGGACCCGGATGGCGGAGACCTTTTGATCAAAGGGCAACGAATGAATGGCGTGCCTCCGTACAAACGGGAGCTGGGCATGGTGTTTCAGACGTACTCGTTGTTTCCCCATATGACTGTGGCGGAAAACATCGCCTACGGCTTGAAATTACGCAAAGTGAACAAGCAAGAAATGCAAGAGCGTGTGAATCGTGTACTCGGGCTGGTCAAGCTGCCAAACGTAGCAGATCGCTATCCGAAACAACTTTCCGGCGGACAACGCCAGCGGATTGCGATTGCACGGGCGCTTGTTATTGAGCCGTCGCTCCTGCTGTTGGATGAGCCGCTTAGTAACTTGGATGCCAAACTTCGGGAAGAGCTTCGCGATGAGTTAAAGCGCTTACATCACGAAATCGGCGTTACGACTATTTTCGTTACCCATGACCAAGAAGAGGCGCTAGCGCTTTCTGATCGCATCGTGGTCATGAATCACGGATTCGTGGAGCAAATCGGTACACCGCTGGAGATTTACAATCAGCCCGCTTCTGAATTCGTACATACCTTCATCGGTAAGACGAACCGTTTGGAAGGGGAAGTCATCGGAATGGACGGGGATGTACTCACGCTGCGGACGACTGGTGGAATGCTCGTGAAGGCGGCAAAGCAAGAGCGAACCGTGGCACTCCATGAAAAAGTGATCATTTTTATCCGACCAGAGAAAATCAAGCTGACCGATACAGCAGTCAGTGAGGAAGCGAATCGGGTAAAAGGACATTTGCAGCTTGCCTCCTTCCTGGGCTCGTACACAGAATGTGAGGTCAAGGTCGGGGAGCATACGCTCTCGGCAAAAGTCCAAATGACCGATAGTTCGGTGGACCGCCAAGAAGGTCAAACGGTTTACTGTCAATGGAACGCGGACGACGTATTGGTCATGCCCGCAGGAAGGGGATGACGGATGAGCAAGCGTCTCTCGGTTACATTGTTGACAGCACCTGCGATGATTTTGCTGCTTGGCGTATTCATCCTCCCGATGCTGATGATGCTTTTGCTCAGCTTTCAGGATGAGAATCAGGCGTTCTCTTTGCACAATTATTCATTATTTATACAAGATCCGTACTACTTGGAGATTCTTTGGCGGACGATTCGCGTGAGTCTCTGGACGGTACTGGTAAGCCTCTTGCTCGGATTTCCTGTAGCGATGTACATGGCGCAGGCTACAGGGAAAATGCGTGGAATCGTCACGATGCTGATCTTGGCCCCTCACCTCATCAGTGTTGTTATTCGTAACTTCGGTTGGGTAGTGGTTTTGGGGGAAAAAGGGTGGATCAATGAGACGTTGATCAGTCTGGGGCTGATCGATCAACCGTTGCGACTTTTGTACAATGAGCTGGGTATTGTGATCGGTCTGACGGACTCCTTCGTTGCCTACATGGTTCTGGCGATTGCAACCAGCTTGTATGCCATCGATCCGTCCCTGAATAAGGCGGCATCGATTTTGGGGGCTTCCCGCGTACGTACGTTTTTCAGTGTGACATTGCCCTTGTGTTTGCCGGGGATTATTGCAGGTACGACACTGGTGTTCAGCTTGTCGATGAGTGCCTTTGTGACACCAGCTTTAATGGGCGGCACTTCCGTGAAGGTCTTGCCTGTCATTGCCTATGAGCAAATCATGGCGACATTGAACTGGCCTTTGGGCGCGGCACTTGCCTTCCTGCTCCTGGGTAGCACGATTCTATTGGTGACTTTGTATACGAAGCTGATTGAAACCAAGCGGTATAAAGAGGTGTTTGCGTCATGAAAAAAATAAACGTACTCGGACTCATCACGTTCTTTGTGCTTGTTTTGGTCAATCTGCCGTTTCTGGTCATTATCCCGAGCTCCTTTACGGCAGCCGGATACCTCGCTTTTCCGCCCGAAGGATTTTCGTGGCAGTGGTATGAGATGATTTTGGATCGGCCGGAGTTCATCGATTCGCTGTGGATCAGTCTAAAGCTAGCTACGGTAACGGCGATTTTGGCGACTTTCTTAGGGACATTGGCTGCATTTGCGCTGTCCAAATACAAGTTTCGTGGGAGCGGCATCATCAACGCACTAATGCTTTCACCGCTTACCGTTCCTTCGCTCATTATTGGGATTTCCGCGCTGTTATTTTTCACGCGAATTGGTATCGCGGGGACGTTTACAGGACTTTTGCTGGCGCACATGCTGATCTCGATTCCGTATGTCGTTAGGCTGGTGCTCACAGGGCTCAGCTCGTTCGATTATACGCTGGAAAAAGCAGGATACATGCTGGGGGCCCATCCGTTTCGGGTGTTCTGGGATATTACGTTGCCACTGTTGCGTCCGGCCATCGTGTCGGGGATGATCTTTTCGTTCTTGACGTCGTTTGACAATGTGACGGTTTCCTTATTCTTGGTGGCACCGGATACGACGACGCTGCCACTCGCGATTTTCACCTATATGCAGGAGACACTTGACCCGTTGGTGGCTTCGATATCCTCCGTGGTCATCCTGCTGAGTCTGGTGTTCATCGTCTTGTTGGAAAAAGTGTACGGACTAGAGCGCCTGTTCGGACTCAATTCACAATCTCATTAAGGAAGAGGCACTATGTCAATCCACACTTATATACAAGAGAATATTCCCCACTATCTTCAGTTACTCGAAGAGTCAGTTAACATGGACTCGCCTTCTCGTGACAAACAGCTGGGTGACCGCATGGCGGGCTGGTTCGCCCTGCAGTTTCAACGGCTGACAGGAGGAGTAGCAGAGCTGATCCCGAACAAGACCTATGGTGATCAAGTGCGTTGTACGCTGGGCAACGGGGAAAAACAAATCCTCATCATCGGCCACTACGATACCGTATGGTTAGAAGGAGAGGCGGCTCGCCGACCGTTTGCGATCCGGGATGAAAAAGCGTACGGGCCGGGCGTATACGATATGAAAGCGGGCGTTTTGCAAGCAATGTTTGCCATGCGGGCATTGGTAAAGCTGGATCGCCTGCCAGCAGATAAAAAAATCGTGCTCCTATTAAACAGTGACGAGGAGATCGGCAGCCCGACTTCTCGCCGACTGGTAGAAGAAGAAGCCGCGCGTTCGGTGGCGAGCTTTGTGTTGGAACCGCCAACCGAACCAAGCGGCGCACTCAAAACATGGCGGAAGGGAAGCGCCCATTTTACCTTGGCAGTCAGCGGAATTTCCTCACACGCGGGCGTCGATCATCAAAAAGGCGTCTCTGCTATTGAAGAGCTGGCGAGACAGGTGCAATTTCTACATGCCTTGACCGATTACGAGAAAGGGACAACCGTCAATGTGGGCGTCATCAAGGGCGGGATTGGCTCCAATGTCGTGGCGGATTCGGCAGAAGCTGAAATTGACGTGAGATTTATCTCGATGGAAGAGGCCCTACGCATTGAGAAGGTAATGAGCGAACTCACGCCAGTGCTCGCCGGTACAAACATCAGCGTAACGGGAGGCATTCGCCGACCACCGATGGAGCGAACCGAAGAGACAGGCAAATTATTTTCCCTTGCACAATCGATTAGCATCAATGAACTAGGGATGGCTTTGGAAGAGTCGGGTACAGGTGGAGTCAGCGATGGCAATTTCGCGGCCGCTTGCGGAGTCCCGACGCTGGATGGACTTGGTGTAAAAGGTGGGTACGCCCACTCGCCGGATGAATGGATCGAACTGGGAGAAATATCGACGCGTGCTACCTTGTTGGCGCGGTTGATAGAGGAAGTATAGAGAGAAGCAAGAGAAAAAGAGAAGAAGCACCTGCCTGATGCGTAAGATGGTTGCATCAGGCCAGGTGCCTTTTTGTGTGGAAAAAGAGAGGCTATTGTTTCGAAGATGTATTTAGCTTTTTCACAAAGCTATTAAGGTAGTTCGCTCCGCGGCTGGTGAGGATACCAGCCAGCACGGCAGAAACGTAGTAGCCGCTGCCCTCAAGACCAAAGGGGTTGACTTGAAAAGCGAGGGAGAGCGAAATGCCAATGAGGATAGAGAGGATATAAGTGGAGCGGTCTTTTAGTACGGGGAAGGCATTCTTTAAAATTTCGGTAACGGCTTCAATCAAGATTGCCATAAAAGTAAGCAGACTCAGGCTTTGAATGAATGGGTCCATATCAATCAAAGGTTGGTTCCTCCTTTTGCTAGTAGAGCGGGGCGTACTTCGGGGAAAACATCCAGTTGTTATTCATTTGGAAGGGAAGTAATTCGCGAGGCGAGATTTCGCCCCAAGGAAGGTAGGTGTCACCTTTGTGGATGACTTCTTGTGGAGGAGGTCGGCCGGATCGGCAACATCTAGGAAATCCTCGCTTGCATGTACGTTTTGAGTTCAGTCTCCAGCTCTTTGACACGGTACTCTAGCTGTTGTCTTTCTACGACCAGCGTCGTGTATTTATCTCGCCACTCCTGCACGATGGTTTCAAGCTCCATGCAACGGTTGCGCCAAACATGGAGTTCTTCTCGAAGCTTGTCCATTTCCTGACGAAGCTCCTGGCGAATTTGCTGGTTTTCTTGTGAGATTTGCTGCCTGTCTGTTATCATCAACTCTTTCTTGTTGTTGTGGCGTGCAACCAGATAAGTGACGATTGCCGTCAGTACACTGGATACTACCAAGGGGAGAGTGGAAGAGTTGAGTAGTGTTTGGATCATCCGTTTATTCACCTGCTTTCTCTTGTGAGGTCTATATATAGAATAGACAGTTTGGGGAAATTCTCACGGTGTTTTGAGTGGTTGTACTTTACCACAACTGAATGAATCAAATGCTTGTACGAGCTAATCCTTCTTACTCATAGTAGTAGCCCCACGCATTGAGCTCTGCATTCCCAGTGATGATTGCTTTTACGACGAGTTGCGTTCCGACCGGTTGGCTAGAAATATCCGTAAGAGTTTGTGCAGGAACGTCTGACCAGGTATTTCCACCATCTCGAGATGCCTGGTATTTGATGCTTCCACCATTAACCGTCTCATCTCCGACAATCACGATTTTATTTGGCGGAGCAGAAGTGTTCTCAGGTTTTGATTGTAGATGATTTTGGTCAACGGCCTTTTGTAATCGTAATTCTTGTATTTGGGTTACGCCTGACCCGTATTGGGAGGAGGTAGAGTAGAATCGATAGTATTGATAAGGTTTGATGTTCTCAGTAGGAATGGTAAATTCATTACCTTCATACTGAGTCCAAACATAACCGGAAACGGAATGGAGTGTATCCCAAGTCGAATTATTATTGGAGCCTTGCAATTGCCAGGAAGTAGGAGCGTATTTTGCGCCTCCAGATAAAAGATATCGATCGACAATCTGAGCGGGATTATCCAGAAAGATTTTGATCCAATGATGTCCACCGGCAGTTGTACTCCAGCCACTTGCAAAGTTGCGGTCAAACATGTGAAACACAGCTCCACCAGTAACACTGTCTGCACTCACAATAAAAGGGGCCGGAGCATCGTTAGCAGTCATGGGCGGTACGATATCTACGATTCCAGTAGTGAATTTTTTTTGAGTATGGTCATAGACAGCTTGGCTATTCGGGATATCTACACCAGAAAGATCTGTGAAAGTATCGATAACCATGTTTTTTAATCCATATTTTGTTGCATTCATGTAAGTGATTAGTTGGAAATTTGTCTTTAGTAGATTGGTTTCAAGATCGATGACTCGTTGAGGGAGGTTGGAGTCTGCTATGGAAGGGTTCAATAATAAATTGGCGCTTGTCACAGTGAAATCTCGGATAGACGGGGTGCTAGATTCGCTAGCAGGAGAATGGAGAGTCGCACGAACTCGAAGATCGCTGTTGATTGGATTGGCAAATTCGACCTCTTGACCCAGCTCAGCAGATTGCCAAGACCCGCCACCATTGTTGCTTACTTCCCATAGGATATCTCCGCCATCGAGAATTTGATTGGCAGTAAGTGTAACACGAGAAATGGGGGTAACAGATGGTAAGGTGGATGAAGTATATACTTGTGTGATTTCACCTGCCGCACCACCTAATGAAATACGATAACTTCTAATTGTGGGGGAAATCCCGTAATTTGGTGACTGCATCTTTATCTTCATGATTAACTTGTCTGTTTTAGTAGGAAGGGTGAGCTCCTCACCGAGTGATAGGGGAAACCACGATGCACCGTCAGGGGAAATCTGGAAAGTGGCAGAGGTAGGTACAGTATCGTAACGAAACATTTTTATCAGGCTATTGCTATAGTAGCTTGAAGAATACTCTGTCGTATTTAAGACAATAGTTAATCTTCCTTTTCCGTCAATACACCCAGATGCTCTTGTTGTATTGGTCCCGCTTTGAATGAGTGTGTCCGGTTCCACAACTGATAAAGTAGCGAGATCAATAGAGATAAGACGGGTAGAACCAACCGTTTGTTGATGATAGAACACCCGCATAATTTTGTCTTGTAACACAAATCCAATCGGTAAAGAATGATCAATGGCCATGAATCCGGTCAAAGAAAAAGTGCTGGATGCTCCTGTTGACAAGTTTAGGCGGTGTACAATCGGAGCATTGTTATCAACGCATAAGATAGTCGTAATCCCTGTTGATTCATCGTGGGTTGCGTTTAACCATTTACTTGAGGCTTTACCGATCGAAGAGAAATGGGTTGGGTTTGTTCCATCATAATTTAATCGAAGAGCTCTTACCGTGTTATTGCTGTAACCTCGTATTATGAAACAAACATAGCCTTTTGTACGGTCTTCTACCATTACAGTATTGTCGACTCCCGTAGATGGGGTGAAAGCTTGTAAAGTAGTAGGGATGAAAAAGGTGCCATCTGGATTAACGCATCCGTAATAGAGATTAATGGAATACCCCCACGAGTACCAGATTCGGTTGTTTTTATCGACATGGAGTTTTAAAAATGGAGTGTAGGTGTTAATCGTGGTGTTTCCTTTTACTGAAATGGGAGTTAAAAAGGGTTGAAAATCAGGCTTAATTGAAATGATCAACCCAGGCATGTTTGTTAGGGCTGCTGCTATCCATACATTGTTGTTATGATCAACTACTGCATTCGTAATGCTAGAGGCGGCTACATAATAACCAGTTCCACTGTACGAATGCAAATACCCTTCAAAGGCAACGGAATCGTCTGGATTGGTTACAACCGCATAAATTCCTTCTCGGTCGACTGAACTGATAACCCAAGTCCTGTTTAACCGATCAACTAAAATAGTGGGTTCTAGGTGCGGAAATTTTGACACCGTCTCCCCAGTTACTTTTTTGGTAGAGATGACGCCTAATGCGTTTGGAAGCGTATAGTCTGATTGAACAGTAAGTTTATCCACTTCTACTACTGGAAGAGCAGAAGACACAACAACACCTTCAAGGGTGTTGCTCATTCTTACCAATCCATTTTCAGTGTCGAAGGTAACGCCGTAGGAATTGATTTGATCAACAGCGCTCAAATCTGTGAAATTCTCTGTAATGGAGGGAATTTTAGAGGTACGTACACCGTTGGTAGAATACCATGCAGTAGTGTTCTCAATGTCAACCTTTGGTGAAGTAAATGTTTCCGTATAGGTCCGAGATACGGAACTACGATATTTCTCCAGTTTCCCCACTCTTTCTGCCAGAGTTGGATCGGTTCCAATAGCTGAGATCCCATCACCTGTGCCGATAAATAATTCTTTTGTATCTGTGGTGAAAAGGGGTTCCCCCGCTGATGCAGCGGAGGGGAGATTGGCTTTTAAACCGCGTTTTAGTTTGATTGGTAGTGTCATTAGAATGTACCTCCATCTACTTCGGTGATCGTGGAGCCACTGCTACCGCCTACCGTATCTGTATAAGTGGGGAGAGTGTCTTTGTCATACCAAATGCAACCAATGCTGTTGAGGACTGCTTTTTCACTAAGTTTGGCTCGAATGACAAGAGAATTACCTGGTAGAAAAGTGCTTAAGTCAACTAGCTGATTCAATGGAACACCAGCTGTGAACGTGGTTCCTCCATCGAGTGACAAATCAATGCTGATATTGCCCTCATACTCTGCATCCAGCACAAGATGGGTCGGAGCCTTTGCCAATGGAATCGGTTTGGAAACCATGACAGGATTTTTATCAGATGCTTGCAATATTTGTACCTCAGTAACGGTCATATATGAACTTTTATTCCAGACAGTTACTTTGACTTCAGTAACGAGATGGTCTAGGTTGATGGGGTAGTGCCATGAACCGTCACCATGTACTCCTTTATCGGTCTTAGAAGCAAGATTAATCCTTGGAGTAACTGCTTCCCATTTAGCGGTTGATGGATTTTTGACATAAATTTGATGATCGCAGTAATCGTGTCCGTTTTGTCCTAAACTACCATTCATCCAAAGAATGATTTTATATATTTCTACAGGTGTTACCCATTTCATGAATAAGTCAGCACTTGTACCGCCTTGAAGCCAGTAATCAGAATATCCACCTGGTGTTGCAATAGCATTATCGTCAGCGATTTTTTCAACGGCATAGGTTGGGGCCGTACCATTTGATTTGTAAGGTCTAAAACTAGTGCTATTATTATTCCAATCTCCAAGAGATGAAGCGGTTTGGACACCCAGGTCCTTCCAACTGAAAGGTACTCCAGCAGTTTTGGTAAACTTTCCATTTTGGATTTGAAATGCTTCTGATTTAGATACATCGACCCCAGACAAATCTACAAATGCATCTGCATACAAATTATGCCGAACCGATGCTCCCTGATTCGCGCCTTCCAAAGTACGATAAGCATTCCGCAAAATATTAGTAGCGGCAACAACGTCAACTAACGGTTTGGTGGTGCTACGATCGTTGCCTCCCTCTTCTTTACCTGGCATCTCAACAAGCATACTATCGTCATACCAAGTAAATCCTAAAGATTTTAAACTGCCTGTAGACGGAATGTTAGCTCGTAATTGGAGGTTTGTACCTTTTAGTGAAGAGGTATCGAGTAGCTTGTTTAAATCGATGTTGTTTACCCAAGTTGTTCCATCGAGGGTCAGGTCGAAGGTAACAGCGTCAGTATACTCCGCAGTTGTAATAATCTTCTTTGGAGATCGGCCAACGTTAACTGCCTTAGTCACGAGAGTAACAGCGTCAATAATTTCATAGAATTTAATCTCGTGCCAACCGGTATAAATTATCGTGTTTGCACTGCGATAACTCCGAAGCTTGGCCAGGCGGTAATAGCGGTATGCTGAGGTATTCGTAAAGCTGTGTTCTAACTCTGAACCTGTGTTGGCATGAGATCCCACGTATAAATCTGTCCAATTCGTATTGTCTTGTGAACCTTGCAGAGTAAACGTGGCAAGACCGTACTGTCCAGCCGAGATTCCAATAGCTCGTATTGCGACCTTAGTAATAATTTTGGGGACGAAAAAGTCAATTTGCCACCAATGACCTTCTGCCGGAGGAGTCGCTCCATCTGTATAATAGGAATCTGTTAAATTTCCGTTGATTCCCATCCATCCAGGGTAACCAGACGTTTCACTAGACGAGGTTACGTGATAAGGGGCAGGTTCAGTTGGACTGGACATGATGATATTTGTATCGTAAAGCCCGGGTGAGACAGTACCATTTATAATGGCAAAAGAAGACGACTTTTCGATATCAACTCCTGAGGAATCGCTAAATACATCTACATACATGTTGTTTTGACGATAGGCGGGTCTGTTATGTGTTTCCGCATCACGAAAGGTGTTCAGTAAAATATTGATGGGGGTCTGTAAATCAAAGGAGCTGCTCGTGGCTCCCCCATTATTTCCCCCGCCACCGCCTGTACCAATCTTCCCCTGCATATCATCCAACCGAGCTTTTAGACTGGGAAAAGCCTTCCCATCCCGATCCCGGCGTGCAGCGACCACCTCGGCATTCGGGTTAGAGGATACATCGCTTTGCAGCTTCAAAATGGCTTGGTCTTGCTGTGCGTTTTTTTGTTCGACTTGTGAAAGACGGAGATCTTGCGTCTGATTTTTCGCTTCTGCCGCGCTGACGGTTGACGATAACGTATTCAGCCCCGTTTGAAAGGTAGAAACAGCACCTTTCACGGCATCAAGCTGACGATCCTGTTCAGCGTCTTTGTCTTTTAGCTCACGGAATTTATCCTGTAAGCTCGGTTTATCCTCTCTAGCGTCATCCAGCTCCTGGAGGTAGGAGTCGATTTCGGCGTGGGTACGTTTTCCCTTGTTGGCCAACTCATTATGATCCAGGATGACTTCGGTGCCTGTTCGGGTGATTCTGACCGACATATGTTCAGCTCCTTTTCGATTTATTTGGTATAAACGGCGGACAAATTGAGCCCAAAATGGACATGCGTCGTTTTATCTACGAGGGATGGATCAGTCTCACGGGAAATCCGCGTCCAGAAAACTTGTTCATTTCCTGCGGCAGTATCTGGCAGGGTGAAGGAGTCTCCCCACGTACCAGGCACGCCGTTTTTGTCTGTAGCGACATCTACTAGCCGCTTGTACTGATCGGTGCCTGCATAGGAGGAGAGAACCCCTTGGATACCCGTAAAAGTCCCATGATGCATCGTATTTCGGGCGATCATTTTCACTTCCCTATACTGGCCTTGGAGCATATGACCGAGAAACTCCTCCGTGTTGTCTTGCAGGTGGACTTCCTTTCCTTCGCCATCGATAAAAAAGAGGGTGAGAGAGGGGGAAAAGTCGTATTCGTCCCCGCCCCATATTTCCATCTGATCGCTGGAGCTAATGGTTGTTTTTCCGTCTGCTTCCGCAAAACGGAGGGAGCCTGTGAAAGGAATAGGATGCTGAGTCATATCAAAGTGAATGGATGTTTGGCTTGTCCGACACGTTTTAGAGTCGACAACGGCTCCTGTGGAATCGAGCAGCTCCACGCGGATGCCGGGGGAGAGGTTTGAGACTGTGAGAGTGGGGAGGGAGAAAACGCGGACGTGTTCTATGTCCAGATAGTCGTTTGTAGCGCTGCTGTTGAGAAAGATACCGATCTTGGGAGCAAGGCGGTTGAATTCCTCCGAACCGATGATGTGCCAGATGGCTCCGTCCTCGGACCAATACGCTGTGTAGGTATTGTAGTCGCGTATTAATCGAAGCCAGGGGAAGGTTTTCGCAGTGCCTTGTGAAGCATCGTAATATTCTTCGACGTGGAAAAAATCATTGTGGTTTATGAAAACAGTCAATCCGCCTGTGCTTCCGGAAGCTTTCGGATTGTATGAGTTTTTCATATCGAAGACGAACTGTTTCACGGGGGTAAGTGTGTCTAAAAAGAGTTGAAGCGGCTCGGCTCCGCTTTTTAAACGGAGCGAGCCTGGTGCGTCAGATAGCGACCACCTTGAAGCGTCATTTGGTGTCATGTTCCACTTGGAATCGAGGGTAAGAGAATCGAAAGAATCCTCGAAGAGAAACCCCGATTTACGCCGAGAAACTACACTCATAGAAGTACCTCCTTACGTAAATAGCCATATTCGTTTGCCAATCACACATGCCTCAGGGCGTTGTTTCCAGATCGCTAGCAAGCATTTGATCAGTGCTTCGACGCATTTGTCGCCGCTGCCGGGATCGCAGTAGGGGGTGACGAGGACCTTGTCGCAGATCCAGTTGGTTAGTTTGATGTAGTCTATTTCACAGGCATCCCAGACTTGTCCGCTGCTTTGCGCTATGAATTTCCATTTATACGTATGCTTGCCTGCTTCGACAGGGTAGTAGTGATCATAGAAGCCGCCTTGTTGCGTGAAAGTATCCATTAATATGTTGTCGATATAAAACTCGAGTTTGGAGTTGAAAGGTTCAGGAACCAGCTCCCATGTTTCTGTAGCTTGGAATTCCTTGATCCGAAATGTTGTTTTGTATTCTTTGCCAGTGACGGCGCTGGTTGTACCTTTTTGTTCGGTGATGAATTCAAAGCGATAGGAGGGGGAAGGGGTAGGTAGGAGAGAATTAACGGCAAAGGATTGTTCGCCTTCTTCCAAAAACGTTTGTGAATGAATTAGTTTTCCATCCTGTGCGTACACGTTTAAATACATTTTGCTGCCGTTACACCCTCCCATCCAGATGGAGGTGTTCTCTGTTACTTTGAATCCAAAGACAGTACAACTGGAAGGCTCAACAGGTTTTGAATCTGAAATCTTTACTTGGGCATCATAAAGGGTGGCCTTGTCACCACAGTCAGAATAATATCTGTATTTAATGCTGTAGTTTTTCACGTCGCTACTTGTATTCTTAAAGCTTGCTGTTATTTCTTGCTCCTTTTCCCCGGTATAATCTTCTTCAGAAATTAAATCACCAGAATCCTCATCATAAATGCGAACTCGAAGTCTAGTATTTTTACAAAGCTCAACCGCTTTAGGGCTCTCCCATATTTCAATATGATCGATCCAACACCAAGAATCATCAGGGATTATCCAATCAGTTTCAGGTGGAGTAGGTGGGCTGCCAGTGTGAGGGGAGTCTTTTTTGGGATAGCAGTGACCAGTAGAATCACAGCAATAAGGTACCCATTTCTCTGAAAATGTACCCTCTTTTAACGCGAAGGAGCCGCCTTTACCTGATAGCCCACCAGTTGTGCCTTTACCTTTTACTAGAGTGTAACGAATTTGATAGGTTTTTCCTGGAGGGATATTAATGTTAATAGGATAGCTAAGGTAATTAGAAGTTGTAGTCCCACCACCTTTATATTCTTTAGATTGAATAATCTTATTTGTGGACTTGTCAATTACCTCCATTAATACTTTGGAATCATCGTATGTCCCTATCCCAGTGTTTTTAAGGGAAGAAGTTTGGATAAATAAGTAATTTATGGCCCCATACTGATACTTATCAAGTGCCATATTAGTATCATTGAAAAAGTCAAGGAAAGAGAGTGTAATATAGTACTTACCCGCAGGCTTATTTAATGTTCTAGATATTGGTTGAGCTTTAGACCAATCAATATTCCCTACTCCGCCTCTTCCTACGTTGTCAGTAGTGATGAAAAGTAATTCACCGTTATAGTCGTGGGGTCGTGTAGTAAGGTGTACTGAGAAAATACCACGAGGACCAGTGTGAGTAGCTTCATACCCACTACTATTGGTTCCTCTCAAGAGAGCTGCTGCTTTAAAGCTGATGGTCAAGTCTCCGCCTCCATGGTAAAAACCAATGGAAAAATAGGAACGGTGAGGGACTGGAATAAGTTTTGGAAGAACTGCAGGCCAACCATATGTCAAAGAGTCATAGTAGTCTAATGTAGGTTTAACGACACTGGTATGGGGTATTCCCGTTCCCCCATATACAAGTAAGTTCTCTTTATACGAAAACGTTGAGTAACTGGGGGCTGTTATTTCTCTGTTTACATTGCCAGAGTTAGTAGACTGGCTATGTCCCTTCCAGGTTAGTTTAGCTTTTCTAGTATTGGGAAGCCCACCATCGTAAATATCGTAACGTAATTCAGAAGCCGCATTCCCACTTGGAAAGCAACTCTCTTCTGCTTCATCGGGGGTAAGTTCTTCAGTTCCGTCCGAGCCGGACCCAACTTCAATTTCAACTTCATCATAGTCTTGATATACCCACGTTAATTCGTGGTTTCCCGCAGGAAGAATTACGGTTTCATAGATGCCGACTGCCGATTCGTGATTCTGATTTCCTTCCCAAATTAACTTGCCGTTGTCATATAGTTTCAGTGCTTCATACTTACTATATTTACCTCCGTACTCAAAACGAACATAGCCCGGTCTACGAAGGCGAAATTCACGTAAAAAGATTCGATTGGTTGTACCATCTTTGTCTTTAACCATAAGTACGCCGTCGTCAATGTCACCAGTTGCAGAGTCAGGATGGTAAAGTTGGTAGATATCTACCCATTCCCAATTGTCGCGAACATCGAGGTCGGAACTCCATTTACCATTGCCTTCGTTGAATTCTTCACTCCAGATTTTTTTATAATATTGGAAATCATTTCGATTAGTAGTTGGTTCAAACGTAAGATTTTCAGAAAAATCGAGGGTTGCTCCAGGTTTAAGAGATATATTGTACTGTATTTCGGCATGATCTGATTCTGTGAATGCAATATTTTGGCGATCACTGTAATCCCAATCTCGATCTCTGTCAACCGTAATGTAACTCCCGAACCTCCCTCTGATTTTCTCATGATCATCATCGTAATCAAAATTTGCAGATTTATCATCTATAAAGGGGAGTTCTGTGAATGAATCTGAAACTCTAAATGTAATGGAGTGAGTACCCTTAGTAAGTGGGATTTTAACTGAGCGGATATCATCAGTACTTAACGAATAAAGTGCTTGTTCGCCATCTACCAGAACTTCAAAGGACTCTGACCCTCTGAAATTACAGTGGTAGTCAAATTCAAACCAACCATCATCATTAATAGTTATTGTTGTGGTGGCATCACCAGTACCTTGGATTATTGGATCTTCCATAACAAGGGTTTTTCTATCATTTTTAGGGTTCAACCAGTTGCGCCATATATTTACCCCATAAAAAGAGAATGATGTTGTGCCATCATCTATATCTGCTACAGTTTTGGGTTGATGATGGTCAACTTCTAATGGAGGACAAATTAGTTCTACTTTTCCATTTATCTCAACCATCGATTCATCCCCAACATTAGCGATATAAACTGAGTTGGCTGAATTATCGGTTGTCTGGGAGTACCTATTGGGGTGTAAGGTCCACTCCAAGTCATGGGAAGAATCAACTTTACTTTGGTGTGGTGCGGATCCTGACTCAGAATGCTCATGGAAACTATCAACAAAGAAGGTGTTAATATCAAATCTGTATGGTGGAGTATAACCACCTAGTTTATGAGAAAAAGAGAAAATTCCGTCACACTCATTATCAAGTTTAATATTATACTCGCGTACGTTATTAGTAGTTGTTGTTACTCCCCCAAAAAAATTCGTCATTATTTTGCTCTCACTTGATTTTGTAATCCATTGCCATCCAACTTGTTGGTAAGCTTCTTGGAAAAGTGTATCCACATCAGGCGGCGTCTGCTCATCCAAGCTCTGCACCACCTCAACACACTCTACATCTTTAACATAAACCGCATTCTTCCCAAACCGCCGATCACTCATCCGCCGCACAAACCAATCAAACTTATAAGTCTGCCCCGGCTTGACGTGAAACTTCGCTTCCTGCCAGCTGCTGTTCTGATTCCATTCCCCGCCAACCTGATTATTGTTAATAAAAAACAGCAACCCATCGCCAGGAGCAGTGCTAGCCATGTATTTAAAACGAATAAAGCCCTGCTTTTTAAAGCGCCACTGAAAGGTCACTTTGCTGGAATTACCATGCTTGAGTGTGCTCACATCCAGCTTCATGATATTTTCGTTCCCCGCCATCTCATTGGTGCCGACGGAGTGAACCATTGTCCATTCCTGATCCTCGGTGGAGGAGACATAGCGGAACAAGCCGTGAAACTTATCCGAAAGCGGGAGAGTCCGCATATCAAATGTAGGGACTTCTTTATCGATGGCATCGTAATGATTGAGATAGTAACCGCTAAAGTGATGATAGTAAGGAGCTGGACAAACTGGCAGCGAAACATTTTGATGGGTTCCATCCGGCTGCTCGGCGTTTTTTAGGATTTTGTAAATGCAATCGCGTACCATGAGCAATGCGCGCTGATAGTCGTTTTTTTGCGGATCGATTTGCTGGTTGACCCACCATTCCAGACGACGGTACATGTTCCACAGTGCTTCTCGGCAGCGAACCTTGGCGTACCAATTTTTGTCCCGGACGAATTGCTCTATCATCTGATCGATCACGCTTTCGAGAGAGTCGAGATTGACCGTCTGCCAACGACCAATCTGACCTTTGCCGGGATCGCCCAAAAGCGGATTCTGATACCCGGCATAACGATCCTCTGCACGAGGACGATTGGGGCTGTCCGGATTGTCCGGATGATTCGGGTGGAATGCGCCCTCTACCAATGAGGAGCGCATTTTTCCGAATGTGACGTTGCCCACTGATTTAGAAAAAATGCCAAACGTATGACCCAAAATGATCACCTCTAATCCGTAAAATCGTATTGCAGGTTATGATCTACCCAAACGCGGATGCGGTTTCCCGTAACCCAAACACGCAGCGTGTACCATTTCTCTTTTTCCCAGGTAAACGGGTTCATTGGGGTAGAGTACATGGTTGATCTGCCATTCTCTACCTTGAAAAGCTGCATGGGTCGCGGCATACCGCTTGCGCTTCCGTCACTGACGACGAACATCCAGTAGTTCTGGTCGTTGTGATATTTGAACACGATACCATCGCTGTCTCCATCTGCGGGCTCATCTACTTTGAAATCGACCTCAAACTGATAGTCTGAATAAGTAAAGTCATTTCGAATGAACCCACTCATGCCACTGGAGCCCTTGGTATGGGTAAAAGTGCCTTGGTCGCGATTATGCTCCCAACTGCCAGAGCCGAAACGAGTCCAGTTGTCTTGCCCCATCGCGAGTGCATTCATATCCGTCGTCCATGGATAGTACGCATTGAATGGATCGTGGGGATCGTACGCTTCTGGAACAGAAAAACCACCTGACCAATGCTCGGGATCGTGCTCAGCTTCGAGTACATCGTTGGAGTAGTCGTAGACCAAACCTTGTCCTATTTCTTCTATACGATCTGCCCATGCTTTCTTGTAGTCGCGAACAGAAAGTAATGGTTTCTCAATATGCCCTTTTCTATGATCCAATTGGCCAGCCAAGTATTCCAGAATGACGGCATCTGCGAGTTCTTTTTTACCCATGATTTGGGTGAGCAGCGAGGTAGCGCGCTCTTGGTTGGAAGCGACCCAATCCGCGTTGATAACAGCTTGATCTGGTAGCTTGTAACTGAGGATGGATTCGAACAAATGTGCTGCTGCTTCCGGCTGATAGGCAATTAGTTGCTCATGCAATACCGTTTGTTCCAACGCGAGCTTGGCATACTTTTGCCATTCATCGTCTTGAAGTTCTCCATCACGCGCGCCTTTTTCTGCCACATCGTATAAATCGACGAGGTAACTGGCTCGTTCATGTGGGGAGGTAGCGAAGAGATAGCCGCTGCACAATTCCGTGATTCTGCTGCGCAACAGTGCGGTTACCGGCAACTCGTCAAGGTCGCTGGCGTGAGCGGATTTACGGGCCGTATGCTCGTCGAACAAAAAGGACGGATCGGGTTCCATGTAACCAAAAGGATTCTCAATTTGCAGCTCGGCTGGACGGAATACATCTTCGCCGACTAGTGCTTCTGTAAGGGATGAAGGAGCTGCCTCCATTTGGCTGGTGATTTCCACCTCTTCAACCGTTGAAGGGAGCAATACTTCCCGTTTTCCTGCAACCCCATCTTCCTCCAGATGCGAGAGAATCTCATTCTGACGGGTGGACTCCCATGTCTCAAAGGAAAGAATGCCGGCCCTGTCTTGCAACGCTTTACTGAAAATGACCTCAGATTCGATCAATGCCTGAACCCGTGTCCGCACACCCTCCAAAAATTCCTCATCTACGTAAGCATCGAAAGTCTTGTTGGTCAGCGCCCATTCCATGAGTGCTTCTAAAATACTCTGACCATCTGTCAGGCGCGAGGCAAAAATCATGTCGTCCATCAGGTGGGAAGGAAATTCTTTGGAACCAAGGATGTCTTCCAAAAGATGAGCGGGCAGTAAGCGCAAGATGGTTGCGAAGACCATTTCTTCTGTCAGGAGACTTAGGCGTACATTTTCCAGATTGGCGAAAATGTCATCCTCATCCTGATAAAAGGATGGCTTAGGTGCTTTGCCCCCACTAAGATCGATGGCGCGTTCCTTTTCCCAAAGATGAGCAGCATGTACGAGCTTGCGATCTGCGCGAAGGTCATCCTTGATGATTGAAGTGGGACGAGAAAGATCTTTCTTTCCGAGTTCGAAGTGCTGGGGAATCCAGAGCGGATTGGTTTTCTCTCGAAGAGAATCATTGATGGGATTGGGAACGAACAAGAGGGGACTGTTGTGTCGGGAGCTTTGTTCTAGATAGGTCATGAGCGAAGCATCTGTTTGAATCGTTCGGGTTCCCGTAATCTGTGATAGGAAAATAGTGAGCTCTGAAACCACGTCCCGATTACCAAGAGCATATTCCGTAATGAGTGTACCTAGGGATTGATAGGGACGAGCAGCATGGAGTCGAGAGCGATTGATGAACAGGTCATTTTGGTATGGTCGGAAGGCTGTTGGTGAAAAGGAATCGAGGGAGAGAAGACGCGTGAAATCTCGATAGCCCCAGTCTCGATTCTGTAAAAGGGAACCATCTTGGAGCATGGTTCGGAAACCTGTAGAAGCCCGATGGATCGCTAAATCTTGCGTAGCGATCCTGCTTGCACGTTGAAGGAAGTGCAGCAAGGCGTCATACTGACGGGCTTTGAGGTAAGCCCAGTCCATGTCGCGAAGCACTTTCGTCGGCTTTGTTTTCATCCTGTGGAAGGCTTGCACGAAGTGTCGGGTCATCTGGAAGGAAGTATGTCGCTCGCCAATAGAATAAGACCAATTTGTAAACATGGTATGTCTGTTGTTGCGGTTGGAAAGAGGTAGGCTGTTCTCAATAGATAGGTGTTGAGTGATCGATCTGGTTGCGTATTCTCTTTCCATCTGCACAAAGAGAGAAGCCCAAAACTTTCGCTCAGCCAAGCTTCTTTCGGTATGGACGAATAAATCGAACGTGGAAGTACGCTCTCCCGTGAACCACTCGTCTATCTTTTTTCCGGCGAATCGTTCAGTCCGTGTTGCGGTAGAGTGTTCTTTTCTGACAGTCGCATTTGCAAAAATGGAACGACTTGCCGATGCTGGCGGTAAATCAATATGCAGCTCATCCTTATTCACACGCACAGACATTTGGGCAGGGTTGAGCTTTGCCATTCCTGCTGTTTTGACCCGATCTGATAAATGAACGCGACGAATGATTTGTAGCGGTTGCTTAATGATTCGGTCAGCATCCAAGGTCTCGTCTTGGAGCAAGCCCTCTTTAAACGGCGAGCGATCGGATACTACGACCAGCTCCATGGGATTGGCCATGCTAGTATCATTCCGGATCATATCCTGCAAGGAGTCTTGAAGGTCAGCGGCAAACGATTTCCGATTCGCGAGCAAATAATCTAGCATGACCATACTGGCACTTTGTCCGTAGGGAATATAGACGAAGGAATACTTACGGGAGGGCGAAGTCGTGAAAGTTACTTTTCCGATATAGTTGCGAATAGAAGCGTAGTGGTCTGCAAGTCTGAATTGATAGGCTGCTAGAGAAGAAATCCCGGTCAAATGGTTCACCTCCCAAAAAGAAGGGGGAACACCAGAGATGCGTTCTAGTTTTCCCCCTTTTGCTAGCTATACGGTTTTAGAGGGACTTCTTTTAGTAGCGAACTTCCTTCAGGAAAGCGACCCCCATTTTTACGTTGGCGGAGTAGTTCATGAAATTTTGTTCGGTATTGTGGTCGAAATAGCGGTACACTTCCTGCTTGTGTTTCTTGGTCGTGTCGCTCGGATCAACATCAATGATCAATTCATCCAAGTGGAGAATGTTGTTTTTTGAAACAGCAATGCATGCATCCAAGCTGCCGCGGTATCCATCATATCCGTGTACGACATAAATCGGGCTCAAATGGTAACGGCGTGTCCAAGCAGATGCGTTAAAGCCTTGAGGCTCCAGAAGAAGACCAGTGTCCCCGAGCTTGCTATCGGAATATGCTTTGCCCGGCTGTGGAGCTTGGGTAATGAAGGCAGGGTAGTGTTTTTGGAAGCGAATGCCTGATTTTGTCGCCAGCATTTGCAAGGTGTTGTTGCCAAAAGAGGTGTATTGACCATAATCGTGTGGGGCGATTGGAGCAGTAGGCTCAGTAGCGACAGCTCCAGCCGTCAGCATGATGTTTCCAACCACATCATCCATGTTGTACTTGAACGGCTTAAGCGAGCCGACATAGAGGAAGCTCTTGCGATAATCTTCAAAGTGAACAGCCGGATCGCCAACGGCAACCAGAGAAAGGCGGTTGTTCATCACGTTCATGTACAGGTAGACAGGTTTATCAATCGTACGATCTGTCGGTTTGCCATTCACGACGAATTTCTCGTCAGCCCATTCGAAATTAACCGGATGTCCTTCTGTTGCGAAGGTTTTGGCTGTGGCATTGTAGTCTGTTAATACTTGAACCGTCAAAGAACTGTGTTCCTTCGGGTTGGTGAAGCCTGGATTGACGAATTTAACATAAAACTCTTTGGTCACGTTGTTAATGTTGGAGATGCCCTTCAGGACAAGCTCGGAGGTTTTGCCAGAAGCGGAATCTTTTTTGGTGAGATCTGTCATAACTGTCCAGGTTGATTTTTCTTGTGTCTCTCCGGCAGCTGGGTTAAAGGTATAGTTCGTAAGTTGTTCGATTTCAGATTTAATTGTATCCAGGAGCTCTTTAGAAGTGGTGATTTTTTCAATGTATTTAAAATTGGCCATGTGAAAATCCTCCTTTAATATACTTCTTTTAAGATGGCGATGGTGCAATCAGTAGGGTTGGGAGAATACTTGAAGAAATTAACAGGGGTATTGATTCGGAAGAACTTGTATACCTCTGTCCAAGTTCCGGCAGCGGGGTTCTTCGGATCTTTTGGTTCCTCTGTATCTACGACGAGCTCGTCCTTGTTGATCAGATTATGGTCCTCGATTGCTACGACACTGTCGAGGTAGCCGCGATAACCTTCGAACTGGTGTACCAGATAGATCGGCGATGCATGATATTTCTTCGTCCATTTCGAACTTTGGAAGCCGTTTGCTTCGAGTACCATTTTGGAGAGCTCAGGAGGGAGCGTGCCCACTCCATCGTATTTGGGGAGCTGGGTAATGAAGGCAGGGTAGTACGCCTGGAAGTAAACGGAGCTTCGGGTTTGCAGCATGGAGAAGGAATACATGCCGTTGGAGGTGTAGCGTCCCCAGCCTGAATAGTTAGGGTTGGTGTCCTGCTTGATGTCGGCAGGAAGGAAGCTTGATTTTTCTTTTGTCAAATCACCCATGCCGACTGTGATGCCAAAATTGCCTTTGTGGTCATAGTCAGCAAAAGGAATCGTTTTTCCGATATAAGCAAAGCTGCTGTAGTAAGCATCCATATCAGGCGAAGGGTCGCCTTCAATTACGATTGCTACACGATCATTGCTTACAGAGAGGTTGTATTCCACCCAATAGTCTGGGCGACGCTTCTTGTTTGGTACCCAGGAGACGACAGAGTCAGCACCGAAGAAAAAGTGGGAGGAAGGGCTTTTGATTTCCACTTTGTCATCGTAATCGAGTGCCCATGCTTCCTGAGGTGGAGTGTATTTGTCGGTATCATCAGGATTGTTCCATTTGTTGTATTGAAGTTCGGCTTGTTTTTGGTCGATGATGACGGGTACTTTTCCTGGAATAACGCTGTTTTCATCGCAGGCAAGCTGATACGTTTCGATAGAGTTTCCAACCGGATTTTTGCCTGTGAAGCCTTTGCCGTAGGACACATCCAAGTAGTTGTACTGCTGGATGGGATGCTTCAGCATGACGAAATAATCATTAGGCGTTTGGCCCGAAGGTACGTCAGGAACAGATTTTAGGACGACTGTACGGTCATAGTGATGGACGGGGTTGGCAATGTATTTGACCATTCCGAATTTGTAGGGAGAGGGAGTAACATTTGTCCAGATACCCCCAGATGTGTAATAAACAGTCCATTTCCCTTTTGCTAAAACATCATTCCAATCAGATGGAACTTGGGTAATCACTTGATATTCGTTCCATTCGTCACCATCAGTAAAAGTTTGACCGTCTAATTCATACTTACCTTGTTGAACAGCAAAGCATTTCTTACCGACCGTGTTGGCGGGATCAGTATCATCGACATTAACAACCAGTAGTCCAGAAATAGATAGAGTTATATCTTTGCCTTCATCATCTTTATAGACAAACTCTCTTACCTGAATTTTTTTGCCCGATTTTACATTACTAGAATTAAGAGTTTCGTAGATATACCCGTCTGCATCGACTAGAGGAACACCTCCATAAGAAATTAACTCCCGCACATCCGGCAAAACGTAAACCGGATAAGTCTTCCCATCCGTATGCTTGTAAGTCCCTTGCGTATCGGCAACAATCGTCTTCTTAAACGTAACCCACTTATCTTCATTAACCTCAAACACCTTTTCCCAGCGGTTCTTCGTATCCGGGATTTTGGCATTGACGATTTCATCAGCCAGCTTGTTGATGAGCAAATCGGCTGTGACCTCGCCCTCGATCCAAGCTACTTGTTTACTAGGCATCCATACGCCTCCTTTACAGTTTCTTGCGTAAAAATTTCACATTGTACCAAACTTTCTTTTCCGTACCTGAAATGTTGTGGAAGTCAAAGCGGATCTGCGCATTTGGCTTTAGCGGATAGACGATCCCAAAGCTGTTACCCATCGAGACGGACTCCGGTAGCTCTTTCGTATAAATCGTTTCACAGACCTTCACACCGTCCAGACTCAGTTCCCAGTAATCGCCGACACAGTAGTTATTGGTAGCAAACGCCACGGATAAAAATTCTGTCGGGTAGGGAAGGGCATAGGTATCGGAAAAGACTTGCTTGGACGCGGTTACATCAATCATGCGTCCGCGAATGAAGGGCTCAGTAAATTTGGAAAAGTGCGGGTAGGGGAGCTCACGTACCTTGTCGATCACGCCCCCGCCCGAATAAACAACGGAGAAGCCCACTTGTACTCACCTCTCTTTCTCTATACGAAGGACATCGGTGCCAGTTAAGAGGCCCCTCGTATCATAGAGTAGACGGATCAGATAAGATCCTACCGTTTTTCCGTCAGGTGCGTAGCCCGCAGCGGTAACCGAGGTCAAGCGCCATAGAGAATAGTACTCCCAGTCTGGATGGAGCTGATCGACTTCAAGTGGGAAGGTGGTCGTGTCTGTAGAGCCAAATGTGAGGGAAATATCCAGCATATAGCCAGACTCGTAGAATAGCTTGGCACCCGTGACCTTTTCCGGATCGAGGGGATGCTCCCGTATTAGACGTACAGAGGGTTCCTCGACGAACGGGTCTGCTGTTACTGTCTTGGTACGGTGGACTTCATCGCGGATCAGATCGAGGATTGGATAAATCAAATAATCATTCGCAATCCCGGCCATTACACAATCGCCCCCTCGTTGTTGCTCCAAAATAAATCGAGGATTTGCATATAGCCGTTCTGTGCATCGAACATCGAGCGGATTCCTTTGATGGTATACGCTTCGCGGGTGGTTGTATTGGAGTCGATAATGTAAATACGATCGAGAACATCCAAGGCAGGGTTACCAGGGATGGAAATTTGCAGCGTACGGCACAAGCGTTTTATATCAAAAAATGTTCGTCGCGCGGCCAGTCGCTTCAATTCGTCTGTCTTCGCAGAAGGAACGTGCCTCACGCCTGTGCGGACCTCGCCTTTTAGCTCCATCAAAATCTCGGTATCTACGAAATGACCAGCCTTATTTTCTTCGTCCAAAATGACAAGATGGCTCCTGCCACGGGAAAAGTCGATCGTCTTATGAATCGTGATCAAATTGTCGTGCTCCGTATAAGTAGCTACAATCGGCCGATTCATATCAATCTCTTCCAAGCGATACGTACCGTAACGGTCACAATAGGAACGGAATTCTGTATCCTTCATGATTTCCGCGATGGCTTCTCCCACTTTGTATTGATACGATTCGAATTTGCGTCCGGGCGGCTCAATAAAAGGATTTTTCCAACCTTTTGGGGTCAAAATGGATTCGGCATCGACTTCTACGAATTCGCCTTCTTTATCCGGTACAGCCTTGAAAACCTTGCCTGTCGCTTGCGTCGCGTGGGTATAGCTTGTCTCTTGTACAATGGCATAGGGATAGTAAATGTCTTGCGGATTGCTGCGCCAACTATACATTCCTGCATGGGCGATCAAGTCTTGTACGATAGCTGATTTGAGGTAGGCGGCTTTAGCGGTTGGTTCGGTTGGGACAGGTGCAGTACCCTCCCACTCGGGGATTGGATCAAACTCCGTGCTGGAACGGAACTTTTGATAGATTTGCCACACACTGTTATACCAATTCGTATCGCTTGCCCATTGGTAAGCTCCCTTGTCTCCTCCTTGCCAAAAATATTTGACGTCGTCGACAGATTGGAAGCGCCAGCCTTTGCTCGCCATGGCTTCCCGATAGCGAACGGCTCCGCGATAGAGCTGTCGTTCGATTCCTTGGTATTGCGGATCGCATTTTTCACCGGTATAGCATCCATATCCGAGAATGAAGTCTCCTGGAGGCATCCCTTTCCCGAGCGTCCCCATTTTTGTCTCATGCTCGGCGATGGCTAGCAGAAATTTATAATCGAGCTCTGGGCCCTGCTGCTTGGCCTGCTTTTTAGCCATCGAGATGATTTTGTCCCGACGAGACATCGAGGAAAAAACATTGATATCATGTGCAGCAGAATGCCCGACGTCTGGAGGATACTGCTTGTCCTCAGTAATGACCTTGTTCAAAATCTTCTTGTACATATCGCGACAGTAAATGGTCATGGTCGATTCCTCGCCATTCAAATCGAGCTTGTCGATCAGCCCAGTAAACACACGCATCAAATTCAGACCGTAACCCATGTAGATCCGGACAGGAGTATTTTCGGAGAGGACACCGACATGGAATCCATTCACAAAATAAGACCAAGGGGTTTCCTTGTAGGTTTCCGGAAAGTAAAACGGATTATAGTCCGGGCTGTAGTAGCCGCCCGGGTTTGAAATCGTGATCCGTGCCTCACGTGAATCCATTTCAAACTGGTCGTCCATTTCGATGTGGTTAATATTGTCCAGAGTAAGGGTGTCCATATAGACGAACTTTCCGACCTGGAGCGATACTTTTCGCGGCTGACCAGGCATGAAGGTGCTCGTAATTTCCCGTTCCTCAAAAAACTCCTGCTGTATCGTCGGATCGACTTTGTCTTTGTTCCCGTACAGATCGGGTCGCCCTTGCAATTCCTTGATCTGAATGTACTGGAGGGAAAAGCGATTGACTTGTTTTCCATTCCAAAACAGCTCAATACGGATTTCCATTTCGCCATTGGGAAAGGGGATATCACGAATCTCTACGTTTTCTGTCCCAGAGAATTTGTTGACCTTGATTTGCATTTTTCCATTGAAAAAAACGCGCAGCTCGCCGGCACCTTCACCGAAGTTGGTGGAGAACCCCATGCTGAAAATGCCGGGGTGAGCGGAGGTCAGCTTGAGATTCATACCTGTCGTAACGGTAGGGGAGGGGAAGAGAGTCTTGTACCCTTTGGGATCAAAGGTAAAGGTGAGGTTGCTATGCTCCGTCGTGCTTCTCTCGATCATGGATAGCTTTTTGGTCAGCTCGTCTACTTTGTAGACAGATTTTGTGTGCCACGTATTATTGGTAAAGCGTTCGTCAAAAAGAGTTGCTCCTGGCGTTCCAACATAGGTGGCATCGGTTGTGACTCCTGCGCCGTTATTGGAAGAGGCAGCGAATAGATGCTTCGAGCCATTCATATAAGGAAACGGATCGATGACGGCTTGTCCGTTCCAGACCTCAAAGTGCAGATGAGCACCTCTTCCTTTGGAGCGGGGGGAATTGGGATCGTCATAGGTGCCCATGTTCGTAACGCCGGCAGAGCGGACGTCTCCTGTATTGCCGCTTTTTCCGATAATAGTGCCTTGTGTGACATAATCCCCGGTTTTGACGTGGATTTCGCTCATATGGGCGTAACGGGTCCACATGCCATCCGCATGCTGAATTTCTACGCGAAAGCCAAAGCTCGTATATTTTTCAGACACGGTCACTTTTTTTACTTTGCCAGCCCAGGCAGCTTTGATGGGCGTACCAACCGGACAAGCGATATCAATCCCTTTGTGGTTGCGGTTGTCGCCCATATAGGCTGTAATATCTCGGATGCTTTTGCCCTCGACAGGAAAGACAAAAGAAATCTTGGATAGAGCAGTTCCGCCCTCTTTTGAACTATCTTGAATGATGGTGCGGGTCAATGTTTTCTCTTCCCGCCGATCACTCATAATGAAATCGAGTTCTTCGGTACGGCCCGGCACGAAGATGAGTCGATCTATCTCGACGCGGCACGCGGGCTTCGATAATTCTCCGAGTTTGAGTCTTTCGGAGAGAATTCTGCGGAGCTCATTGGACATCGTTTGCATGAAAGCACCTCCTATTTAAACCGTTCCAGGGACCATTTTCGAAAGCGATTCAAAAAAGAGACGGCCTGTGCCCGGGTGAGCAACGAGTAAGGCATGAACCATTTTTCTTTCTCTTCCGCGTTGGATGAAAATACCTCGTACATATGGTTGACGACAGCTGCTCCATCGGCGAAATTGTTGATCGCAATCCCTTCGACCAGGTAATCACCGTTGCCAAATCGCTCGTCTTCCATAGAAAGGACGGATGGTGCCCACCATGAAGGCTTGCTGCCTGTCATCCCGCCGTTTAGCGCGATTTTTTCCCCGGTGTTGCTGTTGTACATATACTTTTCGCGCCCGACATCTTCAAAGCGGGTGCTCGTCTCTTTAACATAGAAGAAATGAACGTTTTTGCCCGCCTCAAGCGGCATGTTGAACAGTACCGTATGATCATCAAATTCTTGATAGTCGGAACTGTTGACCACTTTTCCATCCACTTTGACGGCAAGCAGCTTTTTACCCGCAGGATAGGTACCGTTCAGACGAAAAACACGTTGCCCCTCGTATGCCGTATGGGATTCATCCAGCCGCTGAGTGGGAGGTTGTGAATCCGTAAAGCGTTGGTAAAAAGAGCGCCGAAGCCGGTCAATGAGCAGAAAAGCCTCTGCTCGATTGATGTAGGCATTGGGAAAGAAGCGATCGTTTCTCCATACGCCAGGACTTTTCACCGAAAAGTATCCGCCTCGCATAAACAGAGCGCCGTTTTCGTAGCTGTTGTAGATGAAGCGCACCTGTACGCCGTTTAGATTGTAGGGTAGATAAAGCGTTGCACCCGGAGCAGGACTGACCATGTAGACGTCTTGCTTGAGTCCGATATATTTTTTGGCGAGGTCTTGGGCCGGTGTCGATTTCCATTCCTCTTCTGGCACATCCATTCGCTTCAAGGAGCGACCATATGCGTACAAATACTCGTTGAATTGGCGGCTAAACGGATTGTAGAAATACGTGTCTCCGTTATCGAGGCGTTTGTTCGGATAAGCAAAGGAAGAGGAGTTGGGGGGAATCGGTTTGCCAAAACGGTCCAAGGCAGGCTTGCCGAAGCTGGTAAAAGCGACAACTGAGTTGGCAGATGGTGCGTAATACAGCTCGACGTCCGTTTTGTTCGGGTCTGTTTGATTCGGCCGAATTTCTTTGAAAAGGGTTTGCGTGCCGTCAATATAGACAAAGAGGGGGTTGTCTGCACCCGGTGTCAATTTGGCTGCAAGCGTAAAAACTTTTTGTCCGGTGGAGCCCTTGTACTCCTCATGCAAGTAAGGAGCATTGCTTTCAAAGGAGCCATAAGCAATTCCTTGAATGAACGGTTCTCCGTCAGCCATCAAATAATTGCTGGCCTCCATTACTTCATTAAAAAACCAGTCTTTTTCATTCACATCAGCCCAGCTGATCATTTTCATCACCTCCTATATAGAGTAGACAGAAACCCGGAACAGCCTCAGCTATTCCCGAATCATCCGTTCTACCAGCCGCCTTGTCCGATTCAAAAAAGCAATAAATTCGGCGCGTGTCACGAAATCATTGGGGCGGAAGTAAATGACGGGCTTCCCGTCTCGGGTAATGACTGTGATGAGCCCGAGATCGGCCATTTCCTCAATGTTTTTCTGTGCCCAATGCCCTTCAATATCTTGAAACTGAAAGCGTGATTCGCGCTCAATTGAGTCTTTTTTGATGAGGATCAGATCGACGGTTACGCTGTAGCGCCGTCCTGCCTCAAGGACTTGGGGGGTAATAGATTCTGCGCTTCCGAGAAAAATGCTTCCCTTTTCATCGTAAAACTTGTGGGTCCAGCCTGCGTAGCTCAAGTAATCGTTATACGATTCCTTGTCTGGAAAAAGCAAGGTCAATGAACATTGGTAGCTGCTAAAACCGGAGTGGTGGATGTGCGAGGGAGCGTTAATGATTTTGATTTCGCGCAAGGAAGGCTGGGGGCTTGGCGGAGAATACGGCTCGATGAGTCGGGCGTTTACTTCCATGAACTCAAAGCCAGTATCAAGGAACAGCTTTTTTCTGTAGCGCTGATTGGCAGTGCCAAAGGCGTATTGTTGGGTCATTTCTGTACCTCCTTACAATCTCGTGTAGCTCGTGGCGATTCCAGAGCGGACTTGTTGGCTTAATTCGGTGGAAAGGCTTGCTTGTGTATTACGAACGGCTTCGCTGACGGTCGAGCCGAGGCGTTGGAGGTCAGCCTCCGTTCCGCTCATATTGGAGATGGTAATGTTCACATTGCTGTCGCCGCCATAGGTAAAGTCGTAGGTGCTATGTGTTCCATTGGCCGTTTGCATGCCCCAGTATGTCAGTGGCTGCAAGCCGTCGGGCATGTTGAAGGTTCCTTTGGTGGGCTGCTTGGACATGTGCAGAGATACGAGATTGTCGTATTTGGCTTTCTCGAGACCTTTTTTAAAGTCCTCGATGCTTTTCTTATATGTTTCGTTGTTTTGGTACTCAGCCAAAAGACGATCCATGTCAGAATTCCCTGCATCTAACGACTCAATCGTACTGCGTAAATATTTTTCCTCGAGATTCTTCATGAATTCAGAATTGGAACTGTGACCAGCTAAGACTGCTTCGCTTCGGTCAATGTAATACTGATGCTCTTTATTTTCCAGGTCAGAGCTCACTTTGCTCATCGCAGATTTAATTTTTGTGCCGGAGGTATGGTTGTTTTTATCGAGGTTATTTTGGGCGATAGAAGCCTTTATATCAGCGATTACTGAGTCTACTACGTCAGAGGCATCTGAACCCTTAGGGATTTTAGCGAATACCTCTTCGAAAAAGGCTAAGTGTTCATTCCGTTTCGTATTAATGCCACTGTAGTAATCATCATAAGCTTTCAGCATTTCTGGAGAATCTTCGGATTTACCTTGATTTCTAAGAGTAGCCTGCGTTCTCTTTAATTCGGATCTTAACTTGCCTTCCTCTAGAGAGAGGCTTTCCAGGTGATGACCAACCACTTCTTTGCCAAGGTCGAGTGTTTTGACCTCTTCCCATGAAGTAATTGGGGTATTGTCCAGCTTGGAGCCGCTGTCATCGATATCGATAAGCAATGAGTTCTTGTCTTTTTCCTCACGTTTTTTGTTCGCAGCTTTGTATTTATCGAATTCGAGTTGAGCTTCCTTCTTGTCTAACTGGAAGGTATTATCTAACTCATTTGTGAGGTCTTTTCCATCATATTTGTAAGCAGCTTCGTAAGCGTTATAGTAATCGCTAAATGAAGGAGTAGTGCCACCCAGTAAGTTGATCAAACCATCTGAAATACCTGTAATGGCGGTATCTACAAAAAAAAGATGCTTTAAACCAGGAGGCATTTTGTCGATACTCGTGATTTTGTCCACGAGGCCTTTTTGATTTTCCAACACTCTGCTTTGCCGCTGGGTATCGGACATAAACATAGGTTGCACCCAATCTGTGTTTAAGCCATCCAAAAATTCTGCCGCTGTCATGGCAACGCGTGCGAGAGCAACACCTTTTAACAAGTTCCCGGCGGCTTTTAATCCTTTTCGCCATAGTGGTACCCTTGGGCCTGGATCATTATCGGGAGGCGATGGATCTCTGTCTGCGCTCCCTCTCGGTGGGGTATCCTGCGTGGAGCTTGACTCATCCGTATCGTCCTCCGTATCGTCCGATTCTTTCTTGTCCTCCTTCTTTTTGAGCTTTTCCTGTATCTTCGTCTTGAGATCACCTGAGAACTCCTCAAAAAGGAGAGCAGCAGCAACTGGGGGGAGTTTGCTTACGGTAGAGGATGAACTGCTGGCGGCGGGAGCTGAGGGAGCAGCCTGAGGACCCGCTGCGGCACTCGGAGGTTTGGGTACAGCCGTGGACAGTGCTTCTGTCAATTCCCTCAAGGCTTCCCGTGTTTTCTGGAGCTGTTTTTCCTGCTGCTTTAAGTCACTGGTCATGTTCTTGATTTGCTCATCAGTAGCAACGGACGTATCAGAGAGAGCACGCAGTCTCTCGTCCAGCGAGGTGACGGCAGGAATCAAGGTGGTAATCGTGTTTTGCAAACCACCGAATGCCCGCTGGGTCAAATGAATTCGGCTGGCGAGCAAATGTGCCTGACGCTCTACATCGCGCATCTTCAGCCGGAGCAGATGCAACTGTTTCAGCAGCTTTTTCTCTTCTGCAATCAGTGCTTTTAACAATTTGCCATTGTGCGGATACAGCTCTTGGACCTTTTTCTGTTCGAGCCTGTTGCGAATCAATCGAGTGCGGGCTGCCTGATAGGAAGACAGATTTTGCAATTGCCAGGACTGGATCTCCAGCGCTTCTTGTGTAAAGGGAGAAGAGGATTGACCAAGCAGTGCGGTAACACGCTCTTTTCTTCGGTGCTCACTTCCTTCATGAAGATTGCGCCGGGCTTTGACGTAGGCAGCTTTTCCTCCGTATTGATCCGCAGTATTTTTCAACAGACGAACAGCGAGCGATAATTGGCTCTGACTTTCCCTCATGCGCTGAAGCAGGTGCAACAAAAGCGCGGGAAAGCTACGGGGCTGATTTTTAAAAATATCGAATGCTTCAAGGGAGGCTGCCTGCCAGATGGTTTGCATCCGGGTTTGGGGAGCAAGAGGGTCATTTGGTAACATGGCTGCTTTCTCCCGAATATTGGCTACCGTTACATGCGGGTCATTTGATCGGCGAGAAGACGTATAGTAGGCTCTGGTTACTTCTTCAAGGCTGACGGCATGTGTTAGCGCGATATCCCGCAGGTCTTGTTTGACTCCTGATCGCAAGTATTGGCGCAAGCCATGTGCTTCTTCTTCTACTTGTTTTTGATTCGTCGTGCGTCCTGAAACGCGTGCCTGAGCCAAGTCCATCATGTTTGTATCCTTGAACAAAAAATTGCGCTCTGCTTTTTTTATCAGGCGGTTCAAAGATTTCGCTGACTCCCAATTTTCGCTATCCATCGAGGCGATAAGCGTATGAAGGCCGTTGCTCATCATGTTTTGCAACATATTTACGCCAGCCTCTTCCCATGCTTTTGGGTAAAGGGTGCTTCCTTTGCCGTAGGACTTTTCTGTTCTTTTAACGGGAGCATCAGGAGCAGTAGCAAAGCGAAACGGGGAAATGGCTCCTGTACTTACCGACAGCCGGGAAGCAGGAGCAGCCTGGGAAACTGGCTGAGACTCGTACTTACGGGAAAAGCTGAGTGGCTTCGACTCGATGTCGTGTATCATCTGGCGTAATTCATACAGTTGCTGATTCATTGCTTGAAAAAATGGGATAGCTTGCTCGGCTCGAAATGGGGATGCCGACTGCTCTACAGAACTCCGTGCAGCATTCGTTATAGAGCGGAGGGCATCGGTCAAACGTTGAGTTTCCATGAATATCACCTTCCTCAAAAGAAAAATCCCGTTCTGGTCTTAGAATAGACAGAAACGGGTTATAGACCACCTAACACTTTGCCAAGTACGGCAATATCGTCTTCGGAAATTTCCTGATAGTCTTGCGAATTAGATGCATGGGGAGAACTGGCAGCAGAATTCGTACCCTTTCTTCTTAAGAAAGGAAAACCCATGCGTGTCTCTACTTCAAATTGAATATATTTGTTCACTCTCTTCATTAATTCTGCTACTTGGGGAAGGGTGTACTCCCAAATATCCCATTTCTTCAAACCACAATCCTTGTGGAGATGAAAAAATAGATCGCCCCAATCAAGTGGCTCACCAGATTCCGTATCGCGAATGGCGGAACTGTCACCCTCGCCACTCTCTACTTTTTTAAGCCGTTTAGACCAATGAGAATGTTAATAAGCTTTTTGGCCGTCTCCAAATCACAATGTTCATCCAAGTACTCACGAGTAACCGTAGGGTAGTTGCGAAAGCCCAGAAGCAGGATATCGAATAAGTCTTCTTCCTTGTTTTCGTACGGGAGAAAATTAAGGATAATCGCGTCGATATGAACGGTTCCTAGCTTTTTCATCAGGATGCGGGCGTCTTTTAAGGTCACAGGCGGAATCCGGTAGGTTTTGCCGTCACGCAGCATGATTTCACTATCATCTTCAAAGAAAATAGCCTCTACCAGATCAGCCTCCTGCTGTTTTTTAATCCGCTCTACAGCTTCCTGGTTCATCATCTCTGCGTGTTTTTTTTCCAAATCTTCTTGGTGGTTTAGCACGGAAGAATCCCTCCTAGAACAATGCTAGATTGTATTTGTTAAATATATCTACTTGCTAAAATGCGTTGTCGTTCGCTATGATTCGTTGTAAGTTATTCCCTTTGAAAAAATACAAGGCAAGAGCGAAGAGCACGGGGCTCTCCACTCAGCCTGATTACCCTCGAAAGAGTTACACTTTTTTGTTAGACACGAAGCGTTTCACACTGCCTAGCTTGCCATCTGCTCGCTCTGGATCAATAACGGACAAGGAAATAGCGGAAGTGCTAGCTGTGGAGCGTGCCGCATCGATCGAGAAGCTGCCTTTTGCCATGCAGGAGAACAGCTCTGTTTCAATACCTGCATAGGTTCCGTCTTTTTGCAGGAAGGAGCCGTGATGGACAACATGAACCGGGAATGGCACTTCATCCATCAAAATGTCGACCACGTCTACGGTTTCGATTCGCTGATAGTTGAAGACCACATCTTCATTGAGCAGGGCAGGAGAGAAGATGAGACGAGCTTTATCTTCGCTGCCATCCTTGAATGTATCCACCATGAATTCATCAGCTTTTGGAGCAGCAGACGTGCTCAGGTTTACTTGCTTCAACAGGCGATTGCTATTTTTCAGACGAACAGCAAATCCGCCGCCGTTGAAGAGAGTACCGCCAAAGTCAACTTCACAAACACCAGCGCCACCAGTGGATCCTGTGCGATCCAGGCTGCCAGCAGTGACTGCTTTTTGCTCACCCAGTACATATACATAGTCGCTCTTTTGCTCTTGCAGCTTGGAGCCCATCATCAGCTCAAGCGCGGCCAGATCAAATTTGGCATCCGTTGCGGTAATCTCAATGCTTTTGGATTTTACGAGAGTGTCAATGGCGAAGAGTCCATCGCCGCCAAAGATATCCTCCATTTCAACATTCATGTCAATTTTCAGGTCCTGCATATTACCAAGCGTAATGACTTCGACGCCATTTCCATCCTTGGAAGCGCGTTTGGCAAGAAATTGACCGACACCTTTGATAATCATTTTTTTAGACAATGAAAGTCACTCCTTCTAGATAGGGGATTTGTGTGCTGTTGCTGAATCGTGTGAAAAGGGAATCGCGATCAGCTTGTCATAGGATAGACGGGGTTTTGAAATGTCTAACAAACTTGCAAAGTAAACTTCGTGACTAGTGTGAAGCAGTACGCAGAGGAATGACCCGTATCGGATTCCTGCTGCGAGACAACATACATGTCCAAACCTTCTATTCCATTCATCGATAAGCTTTTGCCGTCTAAGAGATGGAAAAGGTGATTTGCGATTTGATGCGCTAGCTCGATATCGCCAGGCGTGATCACATCTAATCGGAAAAAGCTGGTGAGAAGGAGCGGATTACCGGTGTCGCGCTTTCCGGAGGTTGCGTAGAAGGAAAGGAGCGGCTTCGCAACATCAGATAGCGGAGCTAGTTTTCTTCGCTTGATAATCTGCTTGGATAGGGAGTCCTTGTCTTCTGGAGCAATTCCGAGTAATGCGAGCAACTGACTATCCGCAGAAAGTAATTCATAGAGATGGTGGTAGAGGTCGACAACCATGAATGATTCACCTCCTTTTCTAGGGATTTTTGAAACAAGATGTGCTCCTACCACGTTCATAGATTAGACAGATGGGGAGGATGTCTCCCTTGAAATACATAATTGGTTCGTATAGAAGCCAGGAGGTCATAACATTGCGAAGTGATGGAATACAAATCATCATTAAACAAACAAAGGAAAAAGTTTCTGCGAAGGCGCTCGAAGATCATGAAGCTGTTGTTGGGATTATGGCGATGGCAAAGAACTTCATGCTGAATGAAGAAAGTGTGCGTCACATTATCCACGAGGTTTTTGATGGAGATAAGGAGCGAATGGCAAAGGCATTGACAGTAGCCAGCCATTTGATTGATGAAAGTTTGATTCAAAAAATCATCTCAGATGTAAAGTAAGCCCGTCCACAGCGGGCTTTTTCTTTTGAAAGGGAGATAACTCATTCCAAACTGTCTATTCTATTTCCAACAAATAAGAATGGAGGGGATAAGAATGAGAGATTCCAAAAAAGCTGTATTGTATGTCGTAATTGTTGCTGCATTAGCTGAATTTCTACTAGGAGAGGATATCGATCGCGAAGGCTGGGAGGAGCTCAGTGACGCGCTTGGCATGTTGGGAATGGATCTGAACGAGATTTTCACAGAAAATGCTTCCTTGCTGCTTGGACTTCAAAAAGTTTGTCAGGAATTTGGGAAGATGAATATCACAGAGGAAATGATAGAGGAATTATATGTAGAGGACCAGCTGGAATAAACGGCTGGTTTTTTTGTTTTTAAATTCCGCTTAATTCATCTCAAAGCGCTTCGTATAGATTCGACAAGAAGCAAAAGGAGGGGAGAAACCATGTACTATCAGATTAGTTTTTCGGCAGATGGACAGCAGGTGCAGGTCATGAAATATACGTCGACCCAAGACACCCCCATAGCCGTTTTGGAAGAGTTCTTTCGCGAGCATGTTCAAGTGAATCCTGCGTCCCTAAAAGGAATTGGGATTGTCAGGATCGGTGAGTAGCATGGCCTGTCAGGGATGTGATTATGAAAAAGCCTGCCAAAAGAAAATGACAGTCAATGACTTCGTGATGTCAGCAAAGGAACAGGATGTTGTGCCCATGACTTGTCATTGTGTCGTTCATGACATTTGCCGCGATTGCCAACGGTACATCAAGCGTCAGTGTGCTTCCTGGAAGATTTTGAATGGAAAAGTATTCACGGCTGGTACCTTGCAAACTTGTCCGAAAAAAATTTTGAAAGTTGGTTGCTAAAACCCTCCTCCCATTACCTAGTGTGATAGAGCAACTATGAATAGGAGCATGAGGAGGGGATGAAGTTCATGACAGATCAACTTCACCAAATGGACGAGTTATTTTTCGCAGGGAAAGTCGATGATTTTTTGCAGAAGGCCAAGGAAAACTGTGAAGCCAAGCTGACAGGGATGACGTTTGCTGGAATGACTCATGATGATGTCGTCCAGGAGGTTCTCTTAAAGGTGTATCGCACGATGAAGGATTACGATCAGGAAAAAGCCAGAGTGACTACCTTTGTCGATCATGTGATTACGAATAAAATTCGCGACTGCTTGCGAAAAGCCGGCACCCAAAAAAACCTGACAAACAGTAATGCAGTTCTAGTCTCTAGTGGAGATGAGAATGAAGAGGAAACGATGATCAGCCGTATTGCCGCTCCGAGTGAGGAGTTTCGATATGAGGAAGTAGAGATGATGCTCGACATCATGGAGTATATGAAGCTGTCCACGCGAGATAAGATGATTCTCCAGATGAGAAGTGAAGGCTATTACCATGAGGAAATTGGCCAGAGATTCAATATCAGCAAGGAAAGAGTGTGTCAAATCATCAAGGCAATTTTGAAGCAGTACGGTGAGCTGTAGACATACACAAATAATCGATGAAAAGGAATGATCCAGCATGGCAGTTTTGTTGAAAAAGATGAATGAGGAATTGACCGAGGAGCTCTCCCATCAGGTCATTGGGAAATACGTACACGTTCCGACCAATATGCATACAACACCTACAGCAGAAGGTGGAGAAGAAGAGGTAAATATCTGGTTCGGCGGTTGCGTAGCGGGCATTGAAAAAGCAGTCATTGCTTTCGACTACGAAAAGCAGGAGTTTCGTGAGGAGCCATTGACCTACACAAACTTTTTACTGACCGACGGTATGGGATACACGGTAAACCCACTCGACTCCGAGATTTATGAGATTACAAAGGAAGAATTCGAGCAAATGCTAGCAGATCATCTGGCTACTCAGGCTGCTGAGCTTGAAGCAGAGAAAAAGCTTCGTGAAGCAGCAGAGGAAATCTCGACAAATGAGGAGACGGAGTAGTGCCATGAGACAGCCCACGATTGTCGCTTTCGAAGGAATTGACGCCAATGCGAAGGAAGCCCAAGCGGCGTTGCTGGAAGAAAATTTGAGATGCCTCGGTTATAAAGTGAAAAGAGTATCATTTCCGCGTTTAGATACCCCGATCGGAGCGGTCATTGGCATGTGGCTTCGCTGCGAAATTGAGCTGGATGAGAAAGCGGTAGGAAAGCTTTTTGAAGCGGACTTTCTGGACTATCAGCGAGAAATGGCGAGGCTTTCGAAGGAGAACGTTGATTTTATCATCATTGATCATTATGAACTGTCCAATTACTACTATTTCTATATAAAAGATACTCCCCTTTCCTGGTATGCCACGATGAGTGATTTGACGAAGCGACCTGATGCAACCTTTTTTCTGCGAACCGAAGTAGATGCGAATCATGCCATGCTGCTAAAGGTGCAGGAAGCCTATCTTTCCCTTGCCCATGCTTCGCGCCGATCGGTACATACACTGGATACGGCAATCGGCGTGGAGAGAATGCAGAAAAACATTCTGCAAGCGGTTCATCAGCTACATCTGAAAAAGCGAGTTACGTGCTAACAAAGCTTATCGGCATTGTTGCCGCAGTGCTCATTCCCGCAAATGCTGTACTGCCAGTCGTAGAAAAGGGACTGTCGGAAGTTCATCCTGTGGTGAAGCTGGCCGGGGACATAGATAGGCAGTGGCATAGAAAAAAGGAGCTTTCCAACGTAATCACACAGGTTGCATCAAGACTTGATAAAGCTACAGTCGAGCTTTATACAGAAACGATTTTTGGATTATCCGAGCAATACGAAATAGATCCGGTTTTGATCATGGCGATGATCTGGCAGGAAAGCCGTTTTCAGGACGACGCGATCTCCGGCAAGGGGGCAAGAGGATTATTACAAATCATGCCGCGGACAGGAAGCTGGCTGGGAGTTCACCCTGATGACCTATTTGATCCCGTGATCAATCTACAAACGGGTATCAAGTATTTGGATCTCTTGCAAAAGAAATATGGAAATCTTCGTTTAAGTATCATCGCCTATAACCAAGGCGAGGGAAATGTCGACCGAAATCGTTATCACGATGGCTACTATACAAAAGTCATGGCCCACTACAAAAAAATGAGCGGCTTATTAAGAGAATCGTAAAGATAGGCTGGGAGGAGGTATTATGAGTGAGCATGCTGTGTTCGTAAATCAGAGATTGGGCAAGAAAAAAGAACAATACTCCTTGTATAACATGGAGAATATTCGCCGCTGCAAGGAAGACAGTGAGTATCTTGGTGAAGTTATACTCGCAAATGAAGAGCTCATTTGGCATTCTGTGCACAAATATATCGGAAAGCCGGAGACATTAGTGAAGCAATATTGTTTGGAAAAAGCGGATATTTTGCAATTGGGGAGAATGGGAATCATCAAGGCAATCAAAGCCTTTGATATAGCAAGAGGCGTGAAGTTTTCGTCCTTTGCAGTCATAACGATTGTGAGGGAGATCAACTGCTTTTTGCGAGATAGCGGAAATATTGTACGGCCGACTAGAACGGCAACAACGATTCTCCATCACATCAGTAAAATCGAAGCAGACTTAGGATATCTCCCTACCATAGAAGAATTGTCCCTACTGTTGGGTGAAAATGTGGAACAGATCAAAAAAGCGCTGGATGTCGGGAGACCTGTGAAGTATTTACAAGAGCCGTTTTTGAAGGCATCCGCTTCTAGCCATGAAGCTGCCACCGCTATGGATGTCTTGAAGGACGAAGGACGAGACGTGGAAGAGTACGTGCTGGACAAGCTATATGTTACTGCTTTGCTTGCGCAACTGCAAAATCAAATTTCATTAAAAGAGTGGCAAGTCCTGCAACTAAGGATGGCAGGCTACAATCAGACACAAACAGCAGAATTTTTAAATGTATCCCAAATGTGTGTATCAAGAACTATGAAAAAAATACAGAATATTTCGAAAAATAAACTTTCCTAATCTTATTTTTCAATCCCCACCCAAATAGGAGATAATAGAGGAGCACTCCTATTATGAAAAGAGGTCGATCACAATATGAAATACTACCGACTCGGTGGCAGTGGATTGAAGGTATCGGCATTGGGATTAGGTACGAACTCATTCGGAGGGCGTGCGGATGAGCAAACGTCTGTAAACATCATTCATACCGCAATCGAAAACGGGATTACCTTTATTGATACGGCAAATATTTACACGCAAACAGAATCGGAGCGAATCATTGGGCTGGCTCTTGAAGGAAAGCGGCACGAGGTCGTTTTGGCGACGAAGGCTGGTTTGGTAAAAGGCGAAGGACCAAATCAGAGAGGCTCATCGCGATACCACCTGATGCTGGAGCTGGAGAAAAGCTTGAAGCGTTTGCGCACCGATTATGTGGACTTATATCAAATTCATACGTTTGATCCAGAGACGCCTTTGGAGGAAACACTCCGCGCACTAGATGACATGGTTCGATCCGGGAAAGTGCGTTACATCGGGGCTTCCAACTATGCGGCCTGGGAATTGATGAAGGCAATTGGCATCAGTCAGCGGGAAGGGCTGAATCGATACATATCGACGCAGGTGAGCTACTCATTGGCAGATCGGACACCGGAGCGTGAACTCGTACCGCTTTGTCTTGATCAGAGGGTGGGGATCATTCCGTACTTCCCGCTTGCTGGCGGAATTTTGACAGGCAAATATACCTCCGCAGAACAGGCTCCGGCTGGTTCGCGGGCGGACAAGGAGCCGCGTTTCGTCCGGCTGTTAAGTGAAGACAAGCTGGAGTTTGGACGTAAAATCAGTCGGATAGCGGTGGAGCTAGGTGTATCCTCCAGTGTGCTGTCTCTGGCTTGGCTTATGCACAAGCCGGCTGTCTCTTCGGTGATCGTGGGTGCGACCAGTGTAGGGCAGCTTACGGATAATTTGCAAAGTGCAGCGTTGGCGTTGGATGAAGCGACCTTGGCAGAGCTGGACCGATTGAGTGATACGTATCGAAATGGGGAACCATTTGCCGTATATCGTTTGCCGTAACAATGATGACTAACATGTTCAGTCCCAAAGCCTCCTTGAATAGGGGGCTTTTTTGCGTTCAGCATAGACCCCACAGCCATGAGGGATAGTAAACATATCCCGAATTGGAAAAAGAGTGATTCGAAATGATGGATACAAAAAAACAATCTGCGCTTTTTCATTGCTCGCTGGACGAAAATCTAGAAAAGGTGAAAAAAGAGCTGGGTAACAGCACGGATCTCGTGACGAGGCAAGTACGTCTGGAAGCAGTTGATCAGATTGTGGTAGGGATTTTGTACACCGAGGGTCTGGTCGATAAAAATATGATTAGCAGCCTCATGGAGTCTCTTATGCTCCATGCAAAAAAAGCGCACATCCCGGCGGAAGCCGAGTGCGAAGAAAGATCATTGATACTAATGAAGGATTTCCTGCTGACGATTGGTGGAGTGGAAGAGGTCTATGACTTTGACCATTTGTATGATGCGCTATTGACGGGGGATACCGTTATTTTGGTAGATGGATATTCCAACGGATTTATCGCAAATACGAAGCAGTGGGAAGATCGTGGTGTTCAGGAGACTTCCGTGCAAACGGTAGTTCGGGGTTCCAGAGAAGCGTTTTCGGAAAACCTCCGAACCAATACGGCTTTGGTGCGCAGGCGGATCAATAATCGCAATCTTTGGTTGGAGACCGTGCAGATCGGGGACATGACACAGACCAAAGTCGCCATGATGTATATAAAAGGAGTCGTGCAGGACAGCGTAGTGGCAGAAGTAAAGGAGCGGCTGGGAAAGATTGAGATCGACGGAATTTTGGAGAGCGGGAACATTGAAGAAATGATTCAGGATCATACCTTCACGCCGTTTCCGACCATCTACAATACAGAGCGTCCAGACTCTGTGGCAGCCGGGCTGTTGGAAGGGCGCGTCGCCATTCTGGTGGACGGTACACCGATTGTTTTGTTGGTACCAGCCGTCTTTGTCCAATTCTTCCAGTCTCCAGAGGACTATTACATGCGTGCAGATTTTGGGATCCTGCGTATTTTGCGGTTTATTTCTTTTTTTATCGCGTTGCTTGGTCCATCCATTTATGTTGCTATTACCACCTTTCATCAGGAAATGTTGCAAACGAACCTGCTCATGAGCATAGCAGCCCAGCGTGAAGGAGTGCCATTCCCTGCTGCAGTCGAGGCGCTGTTGATGGAGTTTACCTTTGAAATGCTGCGAGAGGCAGGAGTGCGCATGCCGAGGGCGGTTGGATCAGCAATATCCATCGTGGGAGCACTTGTGCTGGGGGAAGCGGCTGTGCAGGCAGGACTGGTTTCACCCGCTACGGTCATCGTCGTTTCCATTACGGCAATCACCAGCTTTGTCTTCCCTTCCTTTTCCATGTCCATTCCAATTCGATTGTTGCGGTTTGGCTTGATAGCACTTGCCGCCAGCTTTGGTTTTATCGGCATATTTGTGGGGATGATCGCCTTGTGCATTCACCTATGCACTTTGCGCTCGTTTGGTGTCCCTTATATGGCTCCGCTGGCCCCTGTGAATCTGGCCGATCAAAAGGATACACTGCTTCGAATTCCCATCTGGATGATGCATACGCGTCCCCATTTTTTGCGCCAGAAAAACAGCGTCAGAGAACGAAAAAGTAAAATATAGCGTAAGTATCGTGCCGAGGTGATGAAAAATAATGATGAACTGAGGTGGAGACGGCATGAAACGAAAAGGGGTGTTCCTCCTGACCCTTGCTCTTCTCGTTTTGTTGACAGGCTGCTGGAATCGTAGAGAATTGAATGATTTGGCGATCGTCATGGGAACAGGTATCGACAAGATTGACGGAGAGTACGTGATATCCGCCCAAATCGTCAATCCGGGAGGGGTAGCGTCAAAAGAGGGAGGGGGAATGAACCAATCATCTGTTGCGACTTACAGCATGCGGGCATCCAGCATTTTTGAGGGAATCCGGAAAATGACAACGGTAACCCCAAGAAGGCTTTACTTTTCCCATATCCAGGTGCTGGTTTTAGGGGAGCAGATAGCAAAAGAAGGGGCAAAGGAAGTGCTGGATTTGTTATTTCGCGATCATGAGGTCCGGCCTGATTTTTATGTCATTCTAGCCAAGGACGCGACAGCACTACAAATTCTCAGCATGATCGATCCACTGGAAAAAATCCCGGCGACGAAGCTCTATAAAAGCTTGGAAACAGCAGAGAGTGCCTGGGGATCGATTGTCTCCATTCAATTGGATGAATTTATTGCGGATTTGCTACGGGATGGGATCGAGCCAGTGTTGGTAGGCGTTAATACGAAAGGGAAGGTACATATGGGGACTTCCGGGGGGAATTCCCAAAAGGAAAGCCAGTCATCATTATTGAGGTACCACGAAATCGGTGTCTTCAAAGGAGACAAGCTACGTGGGTGGTTTAACGAAGAGGAAAGCATCGGATTCAGCTACATCACAGACAGGGTGGACAGTACAGTAGAAGAAATTCCTTGTGATAAAAACAATAAAATAGTCATTGAGATCATCCGAAACAAAACAACTGTCAATGGCAAGATGGAAAAAGGCAAACCACAAGTGGAAGTGAGCATTTCCGCAGAAGGCAATGTGGGCGAGGTAGCATGCAGCAACGATTTGTCCGATCCCAAAACGATTTACAAATTGGAAGCTGACGTAGAAAAGCAGATCCGAGGCAAAATCGTAAGCGCCATCCATAAAGCGCAAAAGCAATACCGATCGGATGTTTTTGGATTTGGCAAGTCGATCTACAAAAATGACCCCAAAGGGTGGGAAAAGGTAAAAGAGGATTGGGATTCTCAATTCCCCAACCTGAAAGTGAAAATCAAAACAGACGTGAAGATCAGGCGGACAGGAAAAGTGGGCAATTCGTTTATTCCTTTCATGAAAAAGGAGTAGAGCATAACTTTTTCCATCTGTGGAAATGGTAAAGGTAATCCTGCAAAAAAAGTAGGTGCACTGCACAGCATGTGGACCATCATATTGATTTTGCTGATCAGTCTACTCATTGCCCTCTTTGAGGTGCCTTATTTGAGAAGGAACGCGATGAAAAAGGAACTGCTGGTTTTCTTCATTTTGCTTGTAGTTGGGACGGGACTTGGGATAGCCGAATCGCTTAGGGTGAATATTCCCAACCCGTTGGACTGGATCACATTTGTCTATAAACCATTCAGCGACTTCATTTTGGGAACTGTGGAATGAAGCAGTAGCCAGCAGCGAGGCGGGGGAGCGAGAGGAATTGATAGACAACGGTCATATTAGCGCAAGGCAATTCATGATACTCGTGGCGCTCTTCGGGATTGGTGATGCGATTTTGTACGTACCATCCCTTACTGCTACCGCTGCCAAACAGGACGCCTGGATCTCCGCCTTCATGGGGTGGGGGGAAGGCTTTCTTTTAACCTACCTGTATGTTTCGCTGAGTATGCGGTATCCGAACAAGTCTATCTTTCAGTACAGCGAGGAAATATTGGGAAAGTGGATAGGGAAAGCGGTGGCTGTTTTGTTCATCACCTACTTCTTCATCGACGCTTCGCTCATGCTGATGGAGATTGGCGATTTTGTCACGACGCAGATTATGCAGGAGACCCCCATTGAAATTATTCTTGTCCTTTTTTTGGTGATCATCATTATGGGGGTCCGCAGTGGACCAGAAGCCTTTTCTCGAGTGGGTGAGCTGTTGTTTCCGTATTTTCTGTTGCTTTTTTTTGTCTTGATCGCATTTATTTCCCCCCAGATCAAAATAGAAAATGTGAAGCCTGTGGTAGCGCATGGAATCGCTCCTGTTATCGGGGGGAACTTCCGATACGTGGGTTATTTGCTGGAAACGGTCATTCTGATCGTGATGTTTCCCTTGGTAAAACGGCCAGCGAGTGCTGCCAAAGCTTATATCTGGGGCATCCTTTTCGCGAATTTTTGCCTGACGATGATTACTTCTGTGGCAATCTTGGTTTTAGGCGCCGATATTACTGTACTACTCGCCTACCCAAGCTACACACTTGCGCAAAAAATCAGTATCGGTAATTTTTTGGAGCGAATAGAAGTGTTGATGGCCGTAATCTGGTTTATCACACTCTTTGTCAAAATTACCATTTGCTATTATGCGGCGAGCTGTGGAATCGCGTATACATTGGGGTTGCGAGATTACCGCCAATTGACACTGCCACTGGGGATGATCATGATTGTGGTGGCATTGGCGACGATGCCTAACCGCTCGTATTTTGATACTTTCGTTTCAGAAATTTGGATGCCTTATTCCTTGACGTACGGTTTGTTCTTGCCCGTTCTTTTGCTGAGTGTGGGGGCCTTAAGAAAAAAACCAGTCTGCTAGCACTGTGAGCTGCAGACTGGTTTTTTGTGATTACGCGCCGATTGTCTTACTCAGCAGCCATGCTGCTTTCTTTCAAGATAACGTCATGTGCGCCGCCTTCTACCAAGCTGGTAGCAGAGATGACGGTGATTCGCGCTTTTTGCTGAAGCTCTGAGATGGAGAGCGACCCGCAATTGCACATGGTCGATTTGATTTTGCTCAAGGTACGGTCTATGTTCTCGCGCAGGCTTCCTGCGTATGGTACGTAGGAGTCTACGCCTTCTTCAAAGACGAGACTGCTTTTGCCGCCAGTGTCATAGCGTTGCCAGTTGCGAGCGCGGTTGGAGCCTTCTCCCCAGTATTCTTTCACGAAGTTGTTGCCGATCTTCACTTTTTTGGTCGGGCTTTCGTCGAAGCGAGCGAAGTAACGTCCCAGCATGACAAAGTCTGCACCCATAGCCAAAGCCAGTGTCACGTGGTAGTCGTGTACGATTCCGCCGTCGGAGCAGAGCGGAACGTAAATGCCTGTTTCCTTGAAGTACTCGTCGCGAGCTGCTGCCACTTCAATGAGGGAAGAGGCTTGACCGCGTCCGATTCCTTTTTGCTCACGGGTGATGCAGATGGAACCGCCGCCGATCCCTACTTTAATGAAATCTGCGCCCGATTCCACGAGATAGCGGAAGCCTTCCTTATCGACGACGTTACCTGCACCGATCGGAACGTTGAAGTTTTCTTTTACAAATTGAACCGTCTCGCGCTGCCATTCGCTGAAGCCATCGGAGGAGTCGATGACCAGGATATCAACGCCTGCTTCCACCAACGCAGGAACGCGCTCCTTGTAGTCCTTTGTATTGATACCGGCACCTACGATATAGCTCTTGTTCGCGTCCAAAAGGGACAGCGGATTGTTTTTGCGGGAATCGTAGTCCTTGCGGAAAACGAGGAAGTCGAGATTTTGATTTTCATCTACGATTGGCAAGCAGTTGAGCTTGTGCTCCCAGATCAGGTCGTTGGCTTCGGAGAGCGTGATGCCGGATTTGCCATAGATCAGCTTCGAGAATGGAGTCATGATGTCGCTGACGAGCTTGTCCTGAGAGTCGCGGCTGATGCGATAATCGCGACCCGTTACGATTCCGAGCAGCTTGCCTTTTGCCGTACCATCTTCCGTAATGGCAACGGTGGAGTGGCCTGTCGCCTCTTTCAATTCCAAAATGTCTTTCAGCGTATGGCTTGGCGTCAGATTGGATCGGCTCACGACGAAACCAGCCTTGTAGCCTTTTGCTTTGCGAACCATGGTTGCTTGGCTCTCGATGGACTGGGAGCCAAAAATAAACGAAATACCGCCACATCTAGCCAATGCGACCGCCATATGATGGTCGGAAACTGCTTGCATGACTGCGGATGAGAACGGTATGTTTAGTGAGATGGCAGGCTTTTCACCTTTTTTATACTTGGTAATCGGAGTGGATAAGTCCACATTGTTCGGTGTGCATTCTTTTGTGGTGAGATTTGGCAACAACAAAAACTCATTAAACGTCCGAGATGGTTCTGTGTAATAAAAAGCCACGATTCTCTCCTCCTAGGTGAAATTGATTTTTGAACTGCCTCTTTTAATAGAGAAATTTTTACCATGTTAACCGTGAAGTACGACAACGTCAATAGGGAATCGTTAGAAGGAGTGATTTCTTTCCTGAAATTGCGAACAGGTCATGAACACGTGTGTATGAGAAGCTCGGATTTGTCAAGGTATCTTTCTTCTTTAGAATAGAAACAGAGAGGACAAGTGTCCCCTCTATCAACTTAATCGGCCTTTGAATTCAATGGGTACGATCATCGTAAAGCAAGGTCCATCTGCATCGTTGCGGGCATCGATCGTCCCTTTATGTGCTTCCAAGACAGCACGGGCAATCGCGAGTCCGAGCCCATGCTTGCCCGACTTTCCTTTGCGGAAACGCTGGAACAAATGCGGTAGCAGCGCTTCCTCAATGGGGGGACCATCATTTGAAATCGTGACGACGACGCTTTTGCCCGCTTGTCTCCCTGAGATCGTAAGTCGGCTGTTAGCGTAGCGGAGTTGATTCTCCATGATATTGACGAATGCAGTGCTCAATTGCTCGCCGTCTCCCTCCACGATCAGGTCGTCTGCCAGATTTAACTCCCACTCGATTTGCGGATTGAGCACGGAGAGCCGCTGCTTTAACAGGTGCATCATTTCTGACAGGTCGACACGGTCGACTTGCATCATTTGCGAGACAGACTCGATCTTCGTGATATACAAGAGCTGCCCGACGACCTTTTCGAGGCGCTTGCTCTCCTCCATGATGATGGAAAGCCCTTTTTCAGCCTGAGGGCCCTGGAAGACGCCTTCTATGAGTCCTTGCGTGTATCCTTGAATCGCCATGATCGGTGTTTTGAGCTCATGGGAAATATTTTGGACAAAATGCTGCTGCGACTCGTCGTATTCCTTCAGTTGGTTTTTCATCATATCGAATGAGCGGGCGAGCTGCCCGATCTCATCCCCGCGATCCATCGCTAGCGGGATATCGAACTGACGACGAGCGATCTTTTTGCACAGCTCTTCAAGTGTGCGGAGCGGTCTGCTCAAATACCCGCTAAACCACACGGCCAAAAGCCAGCTTACGAGCAGCAGCAGACCAAAAACGAGCAAAAACTGACGAGTCAAAATTGAATTGATCTGGTTGAGCTCCTGTTCCTTGGAGAACAGCACCATGTAGTAAGGGAAGCCGTGGTAGTCCATTTTTTTGCTGACGAACAAATAGCTCTCGTCTCCACGGTCCAGTGAACCATGCTGCAGTTTTTGGCTTGGGTATGTAGCTGCTTTTAGGAACAGCTCCTTGGAATCCTCATACGGAATGCGGCCATTGCTATTGCTCCGACTGCCCAGCTCTTGACCGTTCTCGGCATAGACAATCATATCAAAGGAGTACTCATAGCGTTGGAGCAAGAGCTGTAAAAAGTATGGGGCAGCAGCCGGAACAGGCAGCAGCTCATTATGCTCGTTGAAGGAGATATGCTGAGATAATGTGTAAAACTCTTCTTCCAAGAGCGAGTAAGTGTTGGATACCAGATACTGTTTGACAGCCAGTGGATACCCGATGCCAAGGCCAACCCCGAGGACGCTTGTCAGGATCATGAACAAAATGAGGATTTGCCTGGAAATCGGCAGGTTTTTGAGCCTGAATTTGCTCATATACGCGTCATTCGGTAGCCGAAGCCATAGACCGTCTCCAATGGAAACTTGGGCATTTTCTTGCGGATGCGCTTCACCAAGTCATCGACAGCTCTATCTGAGCCGATGTAGTCTTCCCCCCAGATGGAGGTTAGAATCTGCTCACGATTCAAGGCCAGACCTTGATTGTGCAAAAGGTAGACAATGAGCTCGAATTCTTTGGTGGTTAAATCAATAAGCTCGTCGCCTTCTTTTACTTGTCTGCCTTTTTCTGAGATGATATAAGGATCGATCGTTACCCAATCTTGGAAAGTCTGGGTAGAGGAAGCAGCGGCACCAGGCTTCTCATAGGTGCGCTGGAGCAGCTTTTTCGCACGGATGACCAGCTCCCGAGGGAGAAATGGCTTCGCCAAGTAGTCGTCGCTGCCTAGTTCCAGTCCGATGATTTTATCGACATCCTGATCACGAGCGGAGATGAAGATGATGGGGACATTCGACTTTTCGCGGATAAGACGCAAAAGCTCATAGCCGTCGATGTCGGGCATCATGATGTCCAAAATCCACAAATGTGGTTGTGTTTCTTCATCAAGTAACGGCAAGACGTCCTTGCCGCTAGAAAACGCTTTCACTTGCAATCCGGCATTTTGCAAATACGATTGTAGCAAGTCCAACAGGTTCGTTTCATCGTCCACCAGATAGACGAGGTAGGGGGTATTCATAGATTTCGGCCTCGCTTTGCATCTGTTTTATATCCGTATTGTAGCATAGCCCAAAACCAGATGTGTGGCACGGACGTATGAGAATCGTGGAAAACGTGTGGAAGCAGGATTCCCCTCTATCCTTCTGGAAAAAGAAACAGGGAAAAAAAGACAACGAGAGATGGAAAGGAGCGATTCATTATGAAACGAACAGTCAAATCGTCTCTCATGGTACTAGCCTTCATGCTCTTAACGACGGCTTGCGGTCAAAAGCCAGTGGACACCCAACCTAGTCCACAGGTACCTGATCCGCTTGTGCAAACGCCACCGGAAACGAATCAGCCCATCGAATATGCGTATAAGGCACCGATGACAGGAATTGGCAGTCAAGAAAACCTGGGGAGCAAACGCCCGATCATGGTGATGATCAACAACGCTCCGCCAGCACGGCCACAAACAGGCATCAACAAAGCGGACATGATTTATGAGGTATTGTCAGAAGGGGAAATGACCCGTTTTCTTGCGATATTCCAAAGCCAAAAGCCGGAAGTAATTGGACCTGTCCGCAGTATCCGCCCTTATTTTATCCAGATCGGGACTGGTTTCGATGCAGTCCTCGTCCACGCGGGAGGCAGTCCGGATGCGCTGGAAACCTTGGCGCGAAAAGACCTCAGTCATCTGGATGAAATCCCGAACGGTAAATACTTTTGGCGCGAAAAATTCCGCAAAATGCCACATAACCTGTACACCAAGCCAGAGCTTTTGGAAAAAGCGATGCAGGATAAAGGGATGCGTCAAACGGCAGAGGTGCCTCGCTTCACGTTCTTGCCGGAGGATACCGAGATCAAGGAAGGTGAGCCTGCTACACAGGTAGATCTGACTTTCCACTCATTGAATAAAGCGGCTTTTACATATGATGCCGAGCAAAAGAAATACATGCGCTTTACGGCAGGCAAGCCACATTTGGACTTGAGCGACAAGAAACAGTTGTCCACGACCAATCTATTGGTCATCTCTGCCAAACACCGCGTGCTGGATAAAGAAGGGCGTCTATCGGTCGATGTAATCGGTCCGGGGGACGGCTATTTGTTCCAGCAAGGAAAAGCTCGCAAGATCAAATGGAAGCGCAGCAATGGTGTCATCCGTGCCTATGAGGACGCGGCTTTGACGCAAGAAGCACCACTTTTGCCTGGAAATACCTGGATTTCTATATTACCGAACTCACCGGGTCTGTCGAAGTCCCTCACGTTCCAGTAAGGATTAGGGGTTGCGGATGAAGGCGGTTTCTTCTAAGATAATTGGTGAAGCTTTAGTGCTTAAAAATTGTACAGTGAGAAATCGCTCGATAGACGGATATATAACAGAGGTGACAGACATGCAATTGGAAAAATTAAAAGGAAAAGGGCTCGAACAGTTGTTTGAAGCTGTTCTTTCCCTGGAAACGATGGAAGAGTGCTATCAATTTTTTGACGATCTGTGCACAGTGAACGAAATGCAGTCACTCGCACAGCGCCTGGAAGTGGCGAGAATGCTCCGCAAAGGCTTTACTTACAATCAGATTGAAGCAGAGACCGGGGCAAGTACGGCGACGATTTCCCGCGTCAAACGCTGTTTGAACTATGGAAATGACGGATACCAGATGGCACTTGAGCGGATCGGAAAATAGCTAGGAGGCAGGCAACGTTGATTGACTATCGTGGCTGGCGCCATACATTTAAACTAGACCCGGATAAAACAATCGATGACGAGGCCTTGGAGGCGATTTGCGAGTCCGGAACAGATGCGATCATTGTGGGCGGCACGTACGGTGTGACCTATGACAATACCCTCGAATTGATGTCGCGACTGCGTCGTTACGCAGTACCGGCTGTCCTGGAGATTTCCTCGCTGGATGCAGTTGTGCCGGGATTTGATTCGTACTTGATCCCGCTCGTATTGAACGCTGGCGATCCAGACTGGATTTTTGCTCCGCATGTATCGGGGCTTCAAGCGTTTGGTGCTTATATTCATTGGGATGAGATCATTACAGAAGGATATATCATCGCCAATCCAGACGCGGGCGTAGCACAGCTGACAAAAGCACGGCCGATTGCGGATGCCACGCAGGCCAAAGCGTACGCGCAGGTAGCGACGAACATTTGTCGTTTGCCGATTGTCTATATGGAGTACAGCGGTACATACGGCGATCCGACAATCGTAAAGGCTGCCAAGACAGGCGCGGGCGAAGCCCACCTCTTTTATGGCGGCGGGATTCGTAACCCGGAGCAAGCGGCAGAAATGGCCGCGATTGCAGATACGGTTGTTGTAGGGAATGTCATTTATGATGATCTCGCTGCTGCGCTCGCTACTGTGAAGGCTGTAAAAGGAACCCAATACTAAAAAAAGACCACCACTCCCATGAGCTGTTACAGTCTCGTTGGGAGTGGTGGTTTTATTTTTGCGCTAGTTCTTCAGTGGAAGTGCTACGCTCCAATCCATATCTTTTGCTTTGTTCACTTGTTCCTCGATCGTAAGCGTCAGCTCTTTCGGGATAACGTCCATCTCATCTACGAGTGTACCTTTCATGATAAAATTCCCTTTTTCATCTTTTGTTGTGGAGCCCATGAAATTAAAATCGTATTCTTCTCCCTTGTCATCAGCACCCTGCCAGGAGTCTAAAAAGATCACACCCGGTGCCAAAGTTGCCTCTAGCTGTAATGTATTACGCAGCCTTTTGATTTTTTCAGAAGTGATTGGGTTTGTTTTCGTTATCTCTTCTGAAGCAAAGTTTGAGAAGGTTAGTGTGCTTCCTTCATGCTTTATCGTTACAGGAGTGGTTTTTAGTGTCTCAATGGACAGCTTTTGCTTAAAATTCGAAGGAACCTGATCGTAATTATCACCGACTCTAAAGGTTAGATTTTTATCCGTTGGCAAGGAATGAAAGGTGATGAAGTGAATATTTTTGTCATCGGTTGCACGAACGAAATATTCTCTGCTTACATTTTTGAAAAATGGATTCGGCTCTTCCCCAAATTCACTCACTAGGTCCAGAGTGCTCCAAGCTGCGAGTACAGCCCCCTTGTCGTCCACTACTTCATAAGTTAAGGATGGGGAGCTACCGCTTCCTTCCGTATTCTCGATAACGAATTCAGTTTGGCCAGGTGTCACCATCACTTGCTTTAGATTAATCACTTCGCCATTGGGAGCGGTAAAATGCTCGTTAATGGGAACAATTCTCGTTTCCTTTTTGGCTTTGGAAATATCAACAGGGATGGTTACGCTCCAATTTCCGTCAACTTTGTCCAGCTTCTTGATGCGAAGCTCGATGTTTAGTTTGTCAGGAATCTTGCTGACATCTGTAAAATATCGGCTAATCGGTCGGCTGACCATCAAGTACTCCTCTTTTTCGCCGATGCTTTCCTTCTTGTTATATTTAAGATGGTACTTATCAATTGTTTCAAGAACGTTTCCGTCCTCGTCTGTGATTTTTATTTCATAGGTTTCGTTCAGTTTATCTTCATCCCCCACTGGCAAATTCCGGAACAACTTTTCAAGCTGCTTGCCATTCTTATCCTTGAAGCCGAAAATAATCCGGACATCCCTCGTATCTGCCATAACTTCTTTTACTTCCAGCGTCATTCCGTTGTCGACGGCTTTCAAATCAAGCTTCTTGTTATATCCTCTTTCAAGTCCACGCTGGATGAGGGCGTCCTCGGGAGCTTCTGCTGCAAACAAGCTACTCTCTGTCTGCTGCGGATCTGATTTTATGGTAGAGGCATACAAGTTATTTACATAAGTCGCAAAGGATGGTGAAGTCAGTGTTCCAAAATAGACTACTGCTGCCATTCCTGCTACGGCGATGGTTGCTTTTTTCACGATATCCAGGCTCCTTTTTTTCCAATCGATTTTCTTCTGTATCTTTTGTCTTTCTGATCGTTTCAGGACGTGAATGGGGTAAGGGGGGAGATTCGCCATAATGTCATGGATGACAGCATCGGATGGCTCATCTGTCGCTAGTGATTCTTCCAGGTCTTCCAGCTCGTCCAGCTCCTGCTTCAACTTCATCTGGCAATGACGGCACTCTTCCAAATGGGCTGCTATGACCTCGGCTTCCTCTGGTTCAAGAAGGTCGTATAGATACAAAGCAATTTGTCCTTTATCTAAACATTTCATAGATGAAAGTCCCCCCCTTGCCCTGCATGTCCGATAGCTTCCCTTAGCTTGTCTTTTCCACGAGACAGGCGCGTCCGCACAGTACTCGATGGAATCGACAGTCGATGGCTGATTTCCTCACAACTCAATGATTCGAAGTAGCGCATTTCGAGGACGATCCGATACTTTTCTTCGACGGACATCATCCTTTGACGCAACAAGCGCTGCCCCTCCTTATTCAAAAAGGCAACCTCCGGCGTGTGGCTATCCACTGGCTCTATTTCTTCATTCGAGCTGAGCGTAAGCTTGCGTTTACGTTTACGCAGCTCGTCCAGACAATGGTTGGCAGCAATCCGGTACAACCATGCAGAAAAATCGTAGTTTGCCTTATATTCTGGTAAATGGTAGTACGTCTTAATGAAAATTTCCTGCACGATATCCTGTGCATCCGGTGTATGTCCCAGCATTTTACGAAGAATGGAACTTACTTTTCCGTGGTATCTGGCAATGATCTCGGAGTAGGCGTCTTTGTTTCCTTGCAAGACCCGCCCGATGATCACTCGATCTTCCTCCATTTGTGCTCCCCCTAGGCAAAAAAGGCTCGCTGCGCAGCTTTTCCTTTTTTGATCAAACAAAAGTGATCTTGGTGAAATTTTCTCGTTACATCCTAGTACTACGAATCCCAAAAGGAAAGCGTCCCAAAATAAGGGGTATTTTCCAACAAGAGAATCAAGAGTTTTTTCCTAAAAGAAGGAATTATGAGATTTTTGATAGAAAATGGAAGGAAAATACTATTGCATACGAAATAAATAGTCGAATATTACCAAAATATATAAAACTTTGCTAATATTTGTAGATTTCTGTAAATTTATGAAATATAATCAACTTGTCTTTATTTTTGAATCAGAGAGAGGAGGAACTATCCATGAAAATCCAAGCGAAAAAAGTTGAAAGCGTTCGCACTACTGCAGTAGCAGCTTAATTCTCTTAAGAAGAGGGGGAATAGCACACGAGCTATTCCTTTTTTTCATCTAAAATGAGCCGGGTTAGCGAACCCCACTATTGGGAGGTGTTTTGTATGGAACGTCGTCCTTTATTTAAACCAGTGCATCCCGTCTATGAAGTGACAGAGCAGATGCTCCGCTTGGGAGAGGCTCCTGGCTATACATTCGAATTGGAAGACGAGAATGGGTCCATCCGCAAGATGATCAAACTGATGGATGGCACTCGTACTGTCGGTGAAATACATACATTGTTGGTTGTCGATTACCCCGAAATTACGTATGAAGAAATAGTGGAAGCAGTGGAATCACTGAGTGGTTTGGGTTTCCTAATGGATCAGGCGAAGGAAGAGGCTTCCGTTCTGACTTCGGAGCAAAAGGAAAGATATAAAGCGAATATTCGCTACTTCTCCTTGTTTACCGATCTCAATCAAAGTCCAAGTGGGCTACAGGAACAGGTAAGTAGAAAAAAAGTGACGATCTTAGGGATGGGTGCCTTTGGCTCTACGCTACTGGTCAATCTGGTAGGAGCGGGTATTCAGCATATCAAGCTCGTGGATTTTGATAGAGTAGAGCTCAGCAATTTGAACAGACAAATGGTCTTTAACGAGCATGATATTGGTCGCCTGAAGGTAGAAGCGGCACGTGATTTCATCGGAAGGCTTCATTCTGAGGTATTGATTGAAACGGAGACGATGCAAATCAAGTCCAGCGAAGACGTGGAGCGGGTTATTGCGGGAAGTGACCTCGTGATGCTCGCAGCCGATCAGCCCTTTTTCTTTTTGCAGAGATGGGTGAATCATGCCTGCACCAAACTGCAAATCCCGTTCATTGCCGGGGGATTCAACCTCATCGAAGGACAGTTCTTCATGGTAGAACCGGGTAAGACAGGCTGTATCGACTGCATGCATTTGCATCGTTCTACACAGATCGAGGACTATCCGCAGCTGATCCAAAGGCTGCTCGATACCAACTTTATTCTGCCTACTGCCACCATTGCACCCAACACTATGATGATTACAGGAATGATGGCTTCCGATGCAATTAGGTATTTGACTGGAATTGCTCCTGTACAATCGGCGGGCAAATTTATCATTTTCGATTTCAACACGTTGGAAAAGAGCGTGTTTTTTGAGTGGGAGCGAAATGAAGCCGAATGCCCGACTTGTGGAAGCGGCAGCGGAACGGAGCCGATTTTTCATATCAAGAGAAACGAAGTGCTAGCAAAGTAAGGAATCGTTCCTGTAAGAGAGGAAGGTGTTTGACAAGTGAATATCTCGGGAGATAGCATTCTCAAGATGCACCCGCTTGCGCGTCGGGCGGAAAACGAGGAAGAGATCCTCATTGGACGAACGGATATCAGCAATTTCATTGTGCTTCCGGCCATTGGTGTCGAGATCATCGATATGCTGGATGAAGGGAAGAGCATTCATGAAGTCGCGACGATCATGGAAGAACGGTTGGGCGAACCGGTAGATGTGCTTGACTTTGCGCAGGATTTAATTGCTTCCTATCAATTTGTCCACATGGTAGATGGAGAAGTTGTCAACGAGCCGGTGCCGGTTGTAGATCATTTCTCTTGGATCAAGCAGGGGACGGGGCAGTTTTTCTTTAACCGTGTTGCCTTTGGATTATACGGTATCTTCTTTTTCACGGGTCTTTTCATTTGTTTGTTTACGGGCAAGTATATCCCGGTCTATTCCGATATTTTTGTTTCTTCTTCCGTGACGGTTTCGGTAGTGGTTTCATTCGTGGCCACTTGGGTTTTTCTGTTTTTCCATGAGATGGCCCACTTGATGGCGGCCCGCTCATTGGGGATCGGCAGTCGTATCGGTCTGGGGCATCGACTTGTTTTTGCCGTAGCAGAGACGAATATGTCCAATATTGTTCTCGTTGAGCCACAGCGAAGATACAGGGCATTTTTGGCGGGAATGTCGTGGGATGCGATGTTTATGGGTATCGGTGTGATTTTGTTGTTTGCCAATGATCAAGGCTGGCTGACGCTTGTGCCCTTCATGGAAGCATTCATTCGCATGCTGAATGTCATTCTGCTCATGGCTTTGGCCTTTCAGTTCATGGTTTTCATGCAGACCGACTTATACTACGTGTTAGCAACCAAGTTCCAATGCTCCAATCTGATGGTGAATACACGTATGTTTTTGAAAGGGAAATTCCGTTCCTTGACGCAGGAAGAGCAGGAGGAATGGGAGTACGTAGCTGACCATGAGAAGAGAGTCATCCGCTGGTATAGCTGGGTCTATTTGATTGGATCAGTGTGGGGAATTTGGTTCTTTGTCCAGTATCAGCTGCGCATGGCGGTTGATTTCATCTGGATCATTGCTGACGACATGAAAAACGCTCCGCTTCACTCGTGGGAGTTTTGGGACGGCATCCTATTGATCCTGTTGGTGCTAGTTCCGTTTCTCATTTTGGGCTGGTCGTGGATGAGAGCCTATCGACAACGGAGAAGCGAAAGAGAGCGGACAAAATCCTTGCAGGGCACATAACTAATTTGTGTCTTCACCTTGCCAAGCTGCCCTGTTACGCTAGGGGAAAGAGAGATACTCAGGCAAAGGAAGTGCTCACATGAACCCGATGATCCAAACTATCATTCATCTGCGAAAAGAAGGGCATCTGGACGAAGCGATCCAGCTTGCCCTTCAGCTCGTCAACCAATCTCCGACTGATCCTGTCGCTCATTATCAGTGTGCGTGGTGCCACGACGCAGCCGGATTGGAGAAGGAAGCCGTTCCCTTTTACGAAAAAGCGATTGAACTGGGACTGTCTGTCGAAGAAGACCTGCAAGGGGCATTACTCGGTCTGGGCAGTACGTATCGCACGCTGGGACAATACGAGCAGGCAGCAGCTACGCTCGAGATGGGGATGCAACAGTTCCCCAGCGACCGTTCCTTTCCGATTTTTCTTTCCATGGCGTATTACAATCTCGGGAAGCATCACGAAGCCATGAATCTCCTCCTGAAAAACCTCGCGGAAACCTCAAGTGATCCTACGATTTTGGCCTATCAAAAAGCGATTCTGTTCTATGCAGATGATCTGAATAAGACATGGTAGCGTCATACTAATTCCATTTGCAGGAAAACAATCGCCTCCCGTTGTACAAGTACAACAGCGGGAGGTGCCTATGTATAAGCTGATATTGGTAGATGACGAAGAAGATGTAAGAGAAGGGGTTAGCCAAGAAATTGACTGGCACAGCCACGGGTACGAGGTGGTTGCCAAAGCAGAAAACGGAAGAGAGGCATTGGAGCTGGTAGAGAGGCTGCGACCGGACGTCGTCGTAACCGACATCAAGATGCCCTTTATGAACGGACTTCAGCTGGCGGAGTCCATCGGGCGCGATTACCCTGCCATCCGCATCATTATCTTGACTGGGTTTGATGAGTTCGAGTACGCGCAAAAGGCCGTGAAGCTGCAAATTGATGAATATGTGCTCAAGCCGTTTTCCGCGAGTGAGCTGATGGAAGCGCTGGACAAGGTCAAGCGACGGATGGACGAAGAGGCGGCCCATCGGGAAAACGTTCAGCTGCTGCGCGATAGCTATCGAAAAAGCTTGCCGGTGCTGCGGGAGGTTTTTTTATCATCTTTGCTGAGTCGTCAACTCGTACAGCACGATGTTTTTTCAAAAGCCTGCGAATACGGGATTGAGCTCAGAAGTCCCGAATATCTCGTGGCGGTCATCTGTGTAGACCAGCCCAAGCAGGAGGAGCAGCAGTTGTTTCTTTTTGCTGTGAAAAATATCGCAGAAGAGCAGCTGAACGCGGGCAAACAGGCGGGTATTGTTTTTCTCCATGAAGATCAGGTTGTGCTGCTCATGCGAACAAAAGCAGACGACACGCAGCGAATCGAAGTGCGAGCACAACATATGGCAGAAGAAATCAGGCGAACGATTGAAAAATATATGAGCATCACGGTAACAATCGGAATCGGCAACGCTGTGGCAAATATAGCAGCACTCCCTTATTCGTATGAGGAGGCCATGCAGGCTCTCGATTACAAAAGCATCCTCGGCTGCAACAGGGTGATTGTGATCAATGACGTGGAAAAGCAAGCGAGTGAGCAGATACGCCTCGATGAGAGAAGGGAGCATGAATTGGTTCGGTGCATCAAAATGGGGACGAGTACGGAGCTTCGGGCCGTGATTGATGAATTGTTTGATCAGGTGGCGGGTGTTCCCGTATCCATTGAGGACTACCGAATTTATTTGTTGGAAATTATGACGACCATTTTGAAGACTGCCCATCGTGCCGAAGTTGACATGGATCAACTATTTGGCGGGCAACGTTATCTGTTGCAGGTCATGACGACTTTTACTGGTATGGAGGATGCTCGAGAACAGATCACAGATATTTGTGAGCGCCTCATGGCGAGTATCGCAAGCGGACGGCAAACGACGTACAGGCGATTGATCACACAGGCATTGGACTACACCCACGCACATTATCATTCTCCCGACATATCCATCCACAAGGTGTGCGAGCATCTGCACATTAGCCTCGGTTATTTTAGCGGTATTTTCAAGAAAGAGACGAAAACCACCTTTGTGTCCTATCTCCTGGCGTTGCGCATGGAAAAGGCCAAGGAGCTTTTGCGGACGACCGATTTGAAGTCCTTTGAAATCGCGGAGAAAGTAGGATATACCGATCCCAATTACTTTAGCTTCAGCTTTCGCAAGTATACAGGCATGTCCGCTAAAGAGTACCGAAGTCAGAGCGAGCAGGAAGGTTAACCGATGAAACGATTGCTTACGGTGATCAAGGTCAAAGGCATTCAATTTATCATTACCACTTCCTTTACACTCGTGACGGTACTCGTCATGCTGTTTGTCGGGGTGATGCTGTACGGAAAATTTGCGCAGACGGCAGAGCAAAACGCCTATCTGCACACACAGCAAATCCTGGAGCAGGTGAAATACAATCTGGACAGCTACTTGAATGGGATGACGCAAATTTTCGAGCTCGTCGATGACAAGATCAGAAGAAGCAAGGGACTCACGGCTGACAAGCTGAGCGAACAGCTGGAGACAATCGTAGAAACGAGAAAGGACATCGTCTCCATCGCGGTTTTTACACGAGACGGAACGTTATTGGCCACAACTCCTTCCAAAGTACTGAGGAAAAACACTCGTTTGACGGAACAGAGCTGGTTCCAAAAGGCGATTGAGGACCCGACGAATCTGAACTTTTCGCTCCCGCATATCCAGAACTTGTTTAAAGGTGAGTACACCTGGGTCGTCTCGATGAGTCGGGAAATTCTTCTCCACGGACCTGACGGAGAAATTCCTGCCGTACTTTTAGTCGATGTGAATTTCAAAGAGATCGATGACCTATGCCAGAGAGTGGGCTTGGGGAAAAAGGGGTACGTCTACATCATCGATTTGGTCGGGAACATCGTCTACCATCCGCAGCAGCAGTTGATTTACGCGGGATTGAAAAATGAAAACCGTTCCTTGCCGCTGAAGCATTCCTACGGCAGCTATGTAGAAGAGACGCAGGACGAAACGCGTTTGATCACGATCAAGACCATCGATCAGCTAGGCTGGAAAATCATTGGGGTTTCCTACATGGACGAGATTGTGACGACCAAAAAAGAAATTAGTCGCTTCATTTTTTGGTTGCTCATCTTTGTGATTGTCATGGTGTTGTTTGTACTGCACTATCTCTCTGCAAAAATATCTCGACCGATCAAGCTGTTGGAGCGGTCCATGGAAAAGGTGGAGCAGGGAGATTTTTCAGAGAGTGAACCGATCCGGGGAAGCCATGAGGTGGAACAGCTTTCCTTGCGTTTTCATCTGATGGTCGCGAAGGTCAGGGAATTGATGCACCAGATCATTCGGGAACAGGAAGCCAAACGAAAAAGCGAGCTGGAGGTGCTACAGGCACAGATCAATCCGCATTTTCTGTACAATACGCTGAACTCTGTGGTCAGAATGGTCGGCAACGGAAAAAACGAGGATGTCATCACCACGATTACTTCGTTGTCAAAGCTGTTTCGGATTAGCCTGAGTAGAGGCAAGAACATTATCACGGTGCGCGAAGAGCTGGAGCATGCACTGCATTATCTCATTATTCAAAAAATGAGGTACAAGCAAAAATTTGAGTACGAGATCGTGGTCGAGAATGAGGATGAGGTGCTCAACTGCCTGACGCTGAAGTTACTGCTCCAACCGATTGTGGAAAACGCTATCTACCACGGGATCGAGCATTTGGCTGATCCGGGCCGGATTCGCATTTTTGCAGCGCTCATCGACGGTAAGGTGTTACTTCAGGTAAGTGACAATGGCTTGGGCATGTCCCCAGATGTTCTTGCACAAGTAAAGGCTGGCTTTTACAAAAGCGAAGAAGGCTCGGGCGTTGGAATTCAAAACGTGCAGGAACGCATCCGACTGACCTTTGGCGAACAGTACGGATTGGAAATCGAGAGCGAACAGGAAGAGGGGACCGTTGTGCGTGTATGGATTCCGCGGCAGGTTGCAGAGGAGCGAGATTGTTTATGAGGACAGTAGCGGGGAAACGTTTTACCGTATACGGACTGGTCTTTTTGGTAGCGGTGACGCTTTTTTACTCGTGCAGTGCTTCGCTAACGAATGTGGAAGTAGACAAGAAAAAGACAGTGGCGCTAATCGTCCGTATGAAGCATGGCGATTATTGGCGAACGGTCAAGCTTGGCGCGGAGATGGCTGCTAAGGAATATGAGCGAAACTTGAATTTTTACGCACCGGACTATGAGGAGGATGCTAGCCGACAAATGGAGCTGGTGCAGCAAGCAATCGCAGATGGCTCCGAGACAATCGTGGTGGCACCTAGTGACGAACGAGTTTTGCGAGAAGCCATCAAGCTGACAAGGGAGCGGGCCATCCCGATCCTTGTACTCGACACAGTCGGAAAAGATTCAGCCGTCAAGAGCTACATTGGGACGGATAACTACGATATGGGCAGGAAGGCCTTCGAAAAAATGGTGTATCTAATTGAAAAAAAGGGACAAATCGCATTGCTCGGTACAGATCGGATAAAGGCAAATGCCAAACGAAGAGAACAGGGCGTCCTCGATTTGCTCCCACGGGAAATGCAGGTTGAACTGGTTGCCAACGAAAATGCTCCCTCGGATAAAAAGCAGATTGGTGAGTGGACGCGCAAACTGTTCGGCAAACATCCGCAGTTGAAAGGAGTGATTGCACTCGATTCCAGTACAGCGATCGGTGTGGCCGAGGAAATGGAAAACAGTGGACTACGGGACAAAGTCAAAATCGTCGCCATCGACAGTCCGCCGGAAGTACTGGAGTATTTGCAGGAAGGTATCATTTCCGCGACGATCATCCAGAAGCCGCTATCGATGGGATATCTCGGCGTCAAGTACGCCGTCGAAGCGAGCAATGGCGAAGTAGTGCCCAGTCTGGTCGACACCGGAACAAAGGTAATCGATCGGGAGAATATGTTCTGGTCGGAGAATCAAAAGCTCCTCTTCCCCTTCGTTAAATAGGCCACCGAAAAACAGATGAGAATTTTGCTAGAAATGCGCAGAATTTTCGATGGAACACAATTTGGAAAACGCTTACATTTGGTATATATCAGATGTAAACATAGGGGATAAAGGGGGATTATCGAATGAAAAAGCTGATTGCTACTACACTGGTGGCCGCTGTTACACTCTCGGTGGTTGGATGCTCACAGTCAGGCGGTTCGCAGCCAGCAGCGTCGGGGGGAGGGGCGGCTCCTGCGGGGAATCCCAAAATCGGGATCGCCATTTACAAGTTCGATGATACGTTCATGACGGGAGTACGCAATGCGATTTCAAAAGCAGCGGAGGGCAAAGCGGAAGTGGACATTGTAGACAGCCAAAATGCTCAGCCTACGCAAAATGACAAAGTGGATTTGTTCATTAACAAAAAGGTGAATGCCCTCGCCATCAATCCGGTGGATCGCACAGCTGCTGGCGTCCTTATCGACAAGGCGAAGCAGGCCAATATCCCTGTCGTCTTTTTCAACCGTGAGCCGATGCCAGAGGATATGCAGAAGTGGGATAAGGTCTATTACGTGGGAGCAAAAGCGGAGGAATCCGGCACGATCTCGGGGCAGCTGATCGTCGATTACTGGAAGGCAAACCCGGAAGCAGATAAAAACAAGGATGGTGTCCTCCAATACGTCATGTTAAAAGGCGAGCCAGGGCATCAGGATGCTGAGCTGCGGACGAAGTTTTCGGTGAAGGCGATTGAAGACGCAGGGATTAAAGTAGAGAAGGTCGCGGAAGATACGGCCATGTGGGATCGCGTAAAAGGGCAGGAAAAAATGGCAGCCTTCCTTGCAGCTTCCGGTGACAAGATCGAAGCAGTTCTTGCCAACAACGACGATATGGCACTGGGGGCAATTGAAGCGCTGAAGGCATCTGGCTATTTCGCGAATGGTAAGTACATGCCCGTTGTTGGCGTGGATGCCACAGCGCCTGCATTGAAGGAGCTGGAAGCGGGAACCTTGCTCGGAACGGTTCTCAACGATGCGAACAACCAGGGAAAAGCAACGCTTAGCATCGCGGCGTCTTTGGCCAAAGGGGAAACGCCAACAAAAGATTCCACAGGCTTTGACATTACGGACGGCAAGTACGTGTGGGTGCCTTACAAAAAAATCACCAAGGAGAACATGAACGACGCGAAATAAGAAGCAGGAGAGTCGGTGAAGAGACGAATCCGACTCTCCTGTTTCGATGATGGGGATGATTTTGCACAGAGGAGGGCATTCCATGGCCCAGCAGGTGTTTTTGTTGGAAATGAACCACATTCATAAAGAATTTCCAGGGGTCAAGGCACTCGATGATGTCACGCTAAAAGTCCGGCCCGGAACAGTCCATGCACTGATGGGAGAGAATGGTGCAGGCAAATCGACCCTGATGAAGTGTCTCTTCGGAATTTATCGGCCAGATGCGGGAGAAATCGTCTTAAACAATGAGCAGGTGACGATGAGCTGCTCAAAGGACGCGCTAGCGCACGGCATCTCCATGATTCATCAAGAGCTGCATCCGGTGCCCTTTCGCAATGTCATGGAAAACATATGGCTAGGACGTTTTCCGGTTAAACGAATCGGTCCTTTTCCGTTTGTGGATGAGAAAAAAATGCTTTCGGATACGGAAAAGCTGTTTGCTGATCTGGGAATGGACCTAAATCCGCACGCTGTAGTCCGTGACTTGTCTGTATCCAAGGTACAGTCGCTTGAAATTGCCAAAGCGGTCTCCTACCAATCGAAAGTGATTATTATGGACGAACCGACGTCGTCACTGACGGGAAACGAGGTGGAGCAGCTATTTGCGATCATCGGTGAACTGAAGAGCAGAGGTGTCGCCATCATCTATATTTCACACAAGATGGAAGAAATTTTACGGATTGCGGATGACGTGACGATCATGCGCGACGGCAAGCTCATCGGTACATGGCGGGCAGCTGAGCTGACGACAGACCTGATCATCTCCAAAATGGTCGGACGGGACCTGACGCAGCGTTTCCCGAGTCGCTCCAATACACCCGGGGAACCAATTTTGAAGGTAGAGGGATTGACCTCCCCGTTTTCCCAGTCTTTTCAGCACGTGTCGTTTGAATTGCGCAAAGGCGAAATCTTAGGCGTAGGCGGTCTCGTGGGTGCACAACGAACAGAGCTGATTGAGGCATTGTTTGGACTGCGCGCAGTGTCGGCAGGAAAAGTGTCGATCAACGGTCAGGAGGTACGGATCAAATCACCGAAGGATGCGAAGAAGTACAAAATGGCGCTCTTGACGGAGGAGCGGCGAGTCACCGGCATCATTCCTGTCTTATCGATTCTGGAAAATACGGTCATCGCGAATTTGGCCAGTTACCAAACACCTTTTCTGCTCCTCAATGAGCGCAAGCGTAGGGCAGATGTCAGCCGAAGCATCGAGATGCTCCGTGTCAAGACTCCCTCTATGAAAGCAATGATCAAAAACCTGTCAGGAGGCAATCAGCAAAAGGTTCTGCTAGCGCGGTGGCTTTTGACTGATCCAGATATTTTATTGCTGGACGAACCTACGCGTGGAGTCGATGTCGGCGCCAAATACGAAATCTACACCATCATAGCGGAGCTGGCGAGTCAGGGAAAAGGCATCATCATGATTTCTTCGGAAATGCCAGAGTTGCTTGGCATGTCAGATCGAATCATGGTCATGTGTGAGGGTAAGCTCTCCGGTTTTTTGTCAGGGACAACGGCAACCGAAGAAGAGATCATGCGGCTGGCTACCAAGCATCTAGCATGAGAAAGGAGGGGAATAGGCATGTCTTCGTTGTCTGCTAAACAGGTGCAAAGCTTTGTTACGCAAAATGCCATCTATATCGTTTTGGTTTTGTTGATAGCGGGTATTGCGATTTACGATCCCAATTTTCTTTCCATTACAACGCTTCGGGATATTTTGATGCAATCCTCCACTCGCGCCATTATTGCGTTGGGTGCTGCGTTTGTTCTTATTACAGGCGGAACGGATCTTTCCGCGGGGCGAGTGGTCGGATTGACGGCTGTCATCTCCGCCTCGATGCTGCAAACTCAAGACTATCCGCGGAGGTTTTTCCCGGATTTACCCGATTTGCCGTTGCTTATCCCTATTCTCATTGCAATTGCTGCGGGCTTGCTGGTTGGCCTGATCAACGGCATTATTGTGTCTCGTTTTAGTGTGCCCCCTTTTATCGCCACGCTGGGCATGATGGTCATTGTATACGGGTTCAACTCCATCTATTTTGACAGGGAGCCCAATCAATCTCAGCCAATAGCTGGATTGCGGAGTGACTTCAATCAGCTTGGGACGGGGTACATCGGCCCGAGTGGCCCGTATTCGATTCCGTATATCGTCATCATTGCGATCATGGTTGCGTTCATCGTCTGGGTGATTTTCAACAAAACACGGCTGGGTAAAAACATGTACGCCATCGGAGGCAACATGCAGGCCGCCACTGTTTCCGGGATCAACGTCGCTTTCAACCTCATGATGATCTATGCCATTGCGGGTGCCCTGTATGGACTCGGTGGTGTTTTGGAGGCAGCCCGGACAGGGGGGGCGACGAACAACTACGGTAACATGTACGAGCTGGACGCCATTGCAGCCTGTGTGGTAGGAGGAGTCTCGACGTCTGGCGGAATTGGTACCGTTCCAGGTGTGCTTGCGGGTGTCCTTATTTTTGGCGTCATCAACTACGGTCTTACGTTTATTGGAGTCAGCCCGTATTGGCAGCTCATTATCAAAGGACTCATCATTGTGGCAGCCGTTGCTTTTGACATTCGTAAATACTTGGCGAAAAAATAAGAAAACCTTTTTCGAGGCTTGCTCATGGATGAGCGACCGCGTATTGTCGGAATGTTTTCCGTAATATCGGGAGGAAACCCGAAGAAGTTTACACTTTCCGATATTATAAAAAAGAGACCCCGGATCAGCTGTCAACCAAGGCAGCTTTTTCTGGGGTCTCTGATTGTTTATTTTCGCAACGGTGTGATTTTCATATACGTAAATAATCGCCAGACCCACTCAAGTGGCCCCATGCGGAAGACAGACAGCCAGAGTACGCTTACTACCATTTGCACCACGTAGATACCGAGGCAGATCAGTGTCGTTTGCAGGTAGCCGAGATTGCCAAACCAATCGAACACATAGCCTCCCACAAGGATTAATACGGTTTGTCCGACGTAGTTTGTCAATGCCATGCGCCCATAGCTGGTCAGCGGAGAGAGGATGGTCTGGACGGTTTTATTTTGCAGCAGCCGAATCAGGGTCGTCGTGTAAAAGGCAGCCATGACAAGACCAGTGGAGGTCAAGGCAATCGTGTAGTTCATCAACTGCTGGAGGGCTTCTTCTGACAGGGTATCGTCTACAACCAGATTCGCGCCACTCATTGCCAGATCAGCTGGAGTCAGTCGGTATTGGATAAACAAGCCGATTAACGAAAGGACGAAGGTCACGCCCTGCACTTTTTTAATCACGGGTAAAAATTTCGGAATATCTTGAAAGACCCCGTATTGCCCGACAGCGAGTCCCAAAATAAATAAGGGAAGCACCAAAAGCGCTTTAAAGCCAATAGAGCAGACAAGGATAGACAGAATAAGGCCGATGATCAGATTGGTTCGCGCCTTCAATCGATAAAAGGGCAGTAAGATGAAGCCGAAAATAGCGTAGATGAAAAGTGCTTCACCAGGGTGAAACATTTTATGCACAAAGCCAAGAGCGAGTAGGGCAATCAGACGCCGAATGAACAAAACGGTGCTATTGGCCCCTTTTTCTTTTGCTCGACTGATGAAAATATAGAAGCCTACGCCAAACAAGAAGGAGAAGATTACGAAGAAGCGAGATTCCACAAAGAAATTGAAAAACTGGAACAGCCAGTGGTCTATACTTCCTAGCTCAGGTGTTTGCGCATACAGCAATGCCACGATGTTGACGAGGAGAATGCCCATCAAGGCGAAGCCCCGTACAGTATCTAATGTATCAATTCGTTGGTTCAACGTAGGTGCGTTTTCTTTCAATCCCATCACTTCCTTCTCTTGTTGTTGGTCGCCCGATCGCGCACTTCTCCTATCCTAGCTCAACCGGGGATGGAGGGACATGGCATTTGCTTACGTCTCGCTTACAAAAGTGTAAGAAGTGAGGGGGCTCCCGTATTCGACCGCAACTTCATCTCAAATTCCTGCGTCTATTGTAATAATCAGGAAGTTGGGGTGCGCAATGAAACCAATCGCACGGGGAAAGTGGCGTCTGGCAGCGGGCATGGCCTATTTTCGTTGGAAAAGGTATGTACAATGGACATTTGGTCGAACGAGGTTCGCTCATGAGAAAAGAAGCGAATGGTTGCGCTATGTCCATTATTCTCATCAAACGATTTTGTTACGCCCATTGCAGAACGTGGAAATGTGGATGCAGCATAACAAAGTGATCAATTTGAGGCTGGCCATTGCACGACTGAACGGATTGATCATCCATCCGGGGGAAACCTTTTCGTATTGGAAGCAGATTGGCAAGCCGACCCGTAGCAAAGGCTATGTAGAGGGGATGCTGCTCTCGCAGGGACGCGTCACGGCCGGAGTTGGCGGAGGGCTTTGTCAGCTCTCGAATCTGCTGTACTGGATGACCCTTCATACACCGTTGACAGTGACGGAACGACATCGTCATAGCTTCGATGTTTTTCCTGATTCGCATCGGACACAGCCGTTTGGGAGTGGAGCGACTTGTTTCTATAACTATCTGGATTTGCAAATCGCCAACCGGACGCAACAGCCCTTTCAACTGCATGTCTACCTGACCGATACACATTTGGTAGGGGAATGGCGTTCCGACATGCCACCGACACGGACGTACGTCATTATCGAGAAAGAACATGAGATCCTTCCTTCGATTTGGGGAGGGTATGAACGGAAAAATGAATTGTATCGAGATGTCTACACGCTGGAAGGAGAACGGGTGGAGCAAGAATGGCTGACGGAGAATCGGGCTTATTTGATGTACGAGCCATTGCTACCGAAAGGATGATGTTTCCTGTTCGGGATACGAACTGGAACTCCACTGCGATCTGTGCGAAAATAGGAACATATGCTTTCGTCTAGGGAACGTGGAAAGGTGGATTTATACATATGTCTTTTGCAGATCGTATCACAGCTGGACTAAACCCCGAGCAGCGGGAAGCAGTCCTTACAACAGAAGGTCCCGTCTTGATTTTGGCCGGTGCGGGTAGCGGCAAGACTAAGGTACTGACACAGCGTATCGCATATCTGATCAGTGCCAAGCAGGTAGCGCCTTGGAGCATTTTGGCGATCACCTTCACCAACAAAGCAGCGCGGGAGATGCAAAACCGTGTGGCTGCCATTATTGGCGGAGCGGCAGCGCAGGATGCATGGCTGTCGACGTTTCACTCCTTGTGTGTGCGGATTTTGCGCAGGGATATCGACCGACTCGGCATCAATCGCAGCTTTTCCATTTTGGATGCGGGTGACCAGTTGTCTGTCGTCAAGCAATGTTTAAAAGAGTTGAACATCGATCCGAAGCAGTATGAGCCGCGTTCGATTTTGGCTGCGATCAGCGGAGCGAAAAACGAGCTGACCGATCCAGAAACCTATACGCGTCTTGCGGGCGATCCATTTGCACAAGTGGCAGCAAAGGTTTACACGGCCTATCAGAAAAAGCTGAGAAACAATCAATCGCTGGACTTCGACGATCTGATCATGACGACAGTTCGTCTGTTTAAAGAAGTGCCGGAAGTATTGGAGTTTTATCAAAAGAAATTCCGCTATATACACGTTGACGAGTATCAGGATACAAACCGGGCGCAATACCTTTTGATTTCCATGCTGGCAGACAAGCACCGAAATGTTTGCTGCGTGGGGGATGCTGACCAAAGTATTTATAAATGGCGCGGTGCCGATATCTCGATCATTTTAAACTTTGAAAAAGACTATCCCGAAGCCAAGCTCATCAAGCTCGAGCAAAACTATCGCTCCACCAAAACGATTTTGCAGGCAGCGAACCAAGTCATTGCCAACAACAAGTTGCGCAAAGAAAAGAAACTCTGGACAGAGAATCCTGGCGGCGACAAGATCATGTGCTTCCAGGGTGATTCCGAGCACGACGAGGCGTACTTTATCGTCGATACGATTCGCAAGCAGATGGCACAGTACAAGAGCTACGACAAATTCGCGATCCTGTATCGGACGAATGCACAGTCTCGTGTGGTCGAGGAAGTTTTCATCAAATCGAACATGCCGTACACCATCGTCGGCGGAACCAAGTTCTACGATCGCAAAGAGATCAAGGACATCTTGGCTTATTTGCGTCTCATCTCCAATCCGGATGACGATATCAGCTTGCAGCGCATTATCAATGTACCGAAGCGAAATATCGGGGATACGACAGTAGACAAGCTACAAGCGTATGCGAACGCAAATGGTCAGTCCCTTTTCCAAGCGATTCAGGAGACGGCTTACATGGGGCTGCCTTCGCGCACGACGAATGCTATCCTGTCCTTTAATGATCTTATCTCGAATTTGATGCAAATGACCGATTACTTGAGTGTGACAGAACTGGTGGAAGAAGTGCTGAAGCGCTCTGGATACCGCGATTCTTTAAAAGAGGAGAAAACGCTGGAAGCACAGGCACGTCTGGAGAATATCGAGGAGTTCCTGTCTGTAACCCAGGAGTTCGAGCGCAAAAATGAAGACAAGAGCTTGCTTGCGTTCCTGACAGACCTCGCGCTGGTAGCAGACATCGATTCCTTGGGAGATGACGGTGCCCAGGAGGAAGTATCGGCAGAGGGACAGGTTGTATTAATGACCTTGCACAGCGCCAAGGGACTGGAGTTCCCTGTGGTGTTTCTGGTAGGTTGCGAGGAAGGTGTCTTCCCGCATAGCCGCTCTTTGTTTGACGATGCCGAGATGGAGGAAGAACGCCGTCTGGCTTACGTGGGAATTACACGGGCAGAGGAGCGTCTGTACATGACATGTGCCCGTATGCGGACGTTGTTTGGACGGACGAATGTGAATGCGCCGTCTCGCTTCCTGCAAGAAATTCCGGCTGAGCTGTTGGAAGGAAATCCAGCGACAGCGGACCGAGGCTTTTCTGGCGGTGGACGCAGTAGTGCATTTGGACAGCGGGATGGCAGTGCATTCGGACGTGACACGGGAGCGAAACCGTTTGGAGCGCCTTCCTCACAAGCAGGCTCTGCTCCGAAATTTGGCACGGGTCAACGGACCGCAAGCAGCACACCTGCTACGTTTACTCGTCCGGCGGGTGAAAAACTGCCTGGACACGGTCAAGGAGCAAGTATTGATTGGAAGGTTGGCGATAGAGTGGCACATGGCAAATGGGGCAACGGTACGGTCGTCAAAGTAAAAGGAACAGGCGACGACATGGAGCTCGACATTGCTTTCCCAAGCCCGACTGGCATTAAAAAGCTTTTAGCGAAGTTCGCCCCTATTCAAAAAGGATAATGTGCAAATACAAATGCAAATACAGGCCAATCGCAAAAAGGTAGTTCAAAAAGTCGTCTTTTGATCACGAAGCAATCCGGGAAGCTTATTCGCATCGATAATGGCGTTCACCTTCGAAGTCCGGTGCTCATGTAGGTACCTACACTCCGCTCCTCCTTCGTGCGGTTCTCGCCATTATCTCGGTGCTGAAAAGCCAACTTTTTGAACAGGTATGAGTATGAAAGGATGAACGAAATGGATCGATTGACGGCGGAAACAAAAATTAAAGAATTAGCGAAACGAATTGAGCGACATAATCGTCTTTACCATGAAGAGGATCGACCTGAGATTTCTGACCAGGAATACGATCAATTGATGCGGGAGCTAAGGGAGCTTGAAACCAGCTTTCCTGATTTGCAGTCACCTGATTCTCCTTCCTTGCGTGTAGGGGGAGAACCGCTGCCCTTCTTTGAAAAGGTCGTTCATAAGACACCGATGCTCAGTCTTGGCAACGCCTTTAATGAGGAGGACATCAGGGATTTTGACCGCCGGGTGCGTCAGGCCGTTGGCAGTCAGGCTGTCCGATATGTAGCTGAACTGAAAATTGATGGTCTGGCCGTATCGCTACATTATGAAAATGGGCTGTTCGTCCGCGGAGCTACTCGTGGAGACGGAACAACAGGCGAAGACATCACACAAAACCTGAAAACGATTCGTTCCATTCCTTTGCGGCTGACGAAGCCGTTAACCCTTGAGGTTCGCGGTGAGGCTTACATGTCCAAGGGAGCATTTGAAAAGCTGAACAAGGAACGCGAGGAGCGTGGAGAAGCCCTATTTGCCAACCCGCGCAATTCCGCAGCAGGCTCACTCCGTCAGCTTGATCCAAAAATTGCTGCATCCCGTCAACTCGATACGTTTATTTACGGCATTGGCGATTTGCAAGGGGAAACAGTGGAATCGCACAGTGAAGGGCTTGACTTGCTGGAGACGCTCGGCTTCATGGTCAATCAGGAGCGACGTGTATTTGACGACGTCGATGAACTGCTCGCTTTTATTGCGGGCTGGACAGAAAAGCGTCCTCATTTGCCTTATGAAATCGATGGCATGGTGATCAAGGTCGACAGTTACGCTCAGCAGGAGGAGCTTGGTTTTACTGCGAAAAGTCCGCGTTGGGCCATCGCATACAAGTTCCCTGCCGAAGAAGCGGTTACGATTCTCGAAGGGATTGAAGTATCTGTGGGGCGTACAGGGAATGTCACCCCGACTGCTTTATTGAAGCCAGTCAGTTTGGCAGGTACGACCGTGAAGCGTGCTTCCTTGCACAACGAAGACATTATTCGGGAAAAAGGCCTCCTTATCGGCGATCATGTTGTCGTCAAAAAAGCGGGGGACATTATCCCGGAAATTATCGCAGTCTTGCCAGAGCGTCGTACAGGAAATGAAGTGCCATTTGCCATGCCAACGCATTGTCCTGAATGCGGGAGTGAGCTGGTACGCTTGGAGGAAGAAGTGGCTCTGCGCTGCATCAATCCAATGTGTCCGGCCCTAATCCGTGAAGGCATGATTCATTTCGTGTCCCGTACGGCTATGAACATTGACGGCTTGGGAGAAAAGGTCGTGGCCCAGCTGTATCGCGACGGTATCATCCACAGTGTCGCTGACTTGTATTATTTGCACCAGCAGCGCGATGCTCTATTGGGCATGGAGCGCATGGGTGAAAAGTCCGTAGATAATTTGCTTGCGGCTATTGAAGCAAGCAAGGAGAACTCGCTGGAGCGCGTATTGTTCGGTCTTGGCATTCGTTTGGTCGGAGCCAAGGCGGCACGTGTTCTTGCGGAGCATTTTGGTAATATCGATACCATTATGCAGGCTTCTGAAGAAGAGATTACACAAATCGATGAGATCGGGCCGAAAATGGCTGCGAGTCTCGTGAACTACTTCGCACAGCCGCAGGCTCAGGCAGTTATTGAGAGACTGCGAGCGGCCGGAGTAAACATGGAGTACAAAGGAATCCGCATTGAGAGTGGCGCAGACCTCCCATTCTCAGGCAAAACAATCGTTTTGACTGGTACCTTGACGCAAATGTCGCGGCAGGAAGCAGAGGAAGCGATTGCGCGCTTGGGTGGCAAGGTAACAGGCAGCGTCAGCAAAAAGACAGACCTGGTGATTGCAGGTGAAAAAGCCGGATCCAAGCTGGAGAAGGCAGAAAAACTAGGCGTGGCTGTTATGGACGAAGCAGGCTTCCTGCAAGTATTGGAGAGCAACGCCTAAGAAAACGGTGGCGACAACGGATGAGTAAGGGAAGGGACGTGAAGAGCATGAATAGCTTCCTGAAATGGGGAATCGGTGTAGTAGCCATGCTGCAATTGGTTGGCTGTGGAAATAACAGCAGTACTGGCAGTAAAGAAATCAATGCGAATCCTCCAACAGTTACAGCTGCTGCTCTACAAGGGAACTTGACCTATCAGGACGTATTGGAACTGGGAGCAACGATTCACAATCTGATGATGACCGATGACGCTCGTCAAGTATGGGTTGGTACGAATGCTGGATTGTATAGCTCAACTGGCGGTGGAACGTGGGGATCTCTCTCGACAGATTTAGAGCAGTATGCGATTGAAGGATGGTTTGTGGACCCGGATGATCCGAAGCGAATATTTGTCGGTGGAATTGATGGGGTTCTTCATTCAACAGATGGTGGTAAAAAGTGGACTTCAGTCAACAAGGGGTTACCAGAGCCAGCGAATATCACCAGCTTTGTGGGGAATCGCCGAGGAGACGAAGTACGTCTGTTTGCCTTTGTCTCGGGTGAAGGCATTTATCAATCGACAGACGGGGCCCAATCTTGGAGTCTGTGGCAGCCAATGGACCAGGAAGTATTTGCCATGGACTTTGATCCCGAACAAGACCGACTCTATGTAGCGGCCCAATTCAGCTTGCTCTATAATGAAGAGGGGCAGTGGAAGACAGAGGAGATTCCCGGAGTACAGCAGATCTATTCGCTCGCTATTAACAGACGAACTGGTACTCTCGCTGTCGCAACCGAAAAAGGTATCTATGAGAAAATCAAGGGCGAATGGCGTTTGCTGGATGCTCGTTCACCAGAAAAGCTGATTGTCATTGCTTCAGGTGGCGAGGATACAAAATGGGTGGGAATTGGCGAATCGGCATTGATCTACAAGCTCGAAGACAATCGATGGATCAAGTGGAACGAATGATTTGTACATCGCCCACCTTTGGATACGAAAAGGAGTAATCTATGAAAGTGAAGTTTTTGGCAGGATGCAGGTTCTTGACAGCTGTACTTCTTGTGATGGCATTGACTGGCTGCTCGCTGATACCTGGGGGCAAGGACAAAGCTCCTGAGCCTACTACACCGTCCTTGTCGGAGGTAGTGGAAGTATCCGAGGATTACTACGGAAGCATTACCCCGTACAAGCAAAACCAGACACGAGGAATGCTTGCTGATACGAAATATCGCGTCGATTTCAGTCACCTTGAATTAGGCTTGATGGAGTTTGCTCGGGAGACATACCCGACGTCCGATTATTATTTCCAAGAAGGTCAAGTGATAAAAAAAGAGCAAGTTACCCAGTGGATTGCACAGGAAAAGACGGCTGGGGCCAACGGGAAAAAGAAAAACGGAATTCTCGTGCACGTATTGGAGCATGATTATCTGAGCAAGAAGGATAAGAGCCTTGCTGGTATGGTGTTGGGCTTGTCGCTTTCGCCGAATTATCAGGATGCAACCGGTCAGGACAAGGTGTACACGGCACAAGAACTACAAGCAAAAGGTCAGCAGGTTGCAGCTCGTATCGTGCAGTCTGTACGTGCAACCAATCCGGAAGTTCCGATCCTGATTTTGATGTATCAAGTACCGGAAGTGAATTCTACTCTGGTGCCGGGGCACTTCATCATGTCAGGAACAGTAGGGGCGAATGAAGCAACAATATCCAAGTGGCTGCCGATCGAAGAGGAATATTTCCTGTTCCCGAGTTCAGAGGTTGAACAGAAATACCCAGAGCAGTCGTTGCAGTACGACAAGCTCATGCGTCAATCCAAGGGCTATTTCCCTGAATATATCGGAATGACTGGTTTGGGACGTTTCATGGACGGCAAGCTCACTGAGATTACGATTACCGCCACTGCAGAGTATGACTCCAGAACAGAGGCATTGCAGTTTACGCAATTTGCAGCAGGAAGCATCAATCAGCTCTTCGACAAAAGCGTTCACGTCAACCTGTATGTACAGTCGATGAACAAACCATTGTCGATCTACATTCGACCGACAAGTGGAGAGCCGTATATGCATATATACAGACAATAAGGAAAAGCATAAAACACCCGAATGATCAGGTCGGGTGTTTTTTTTTGTACACAAAAAATAACGGGTTGAACAAATGTGTGAAATGTTGAACGGTGTGTGCACAAAAGTGTTCGAGATACTTCTTGAATCTTGTCGGTGATTTTTCTGCAAAAATGCAAACACTAATAGAGTCGAGCCTTAAATGGTTTTGTTGGTATGATCCTTGCATATGTTTTATGAGTGATCCGAACATGGAAGATATCGATAAGGAGGCGTCACAAGATGCAAGTGGAATTCAAAAACGAGGCGTTTACCAATTTTAGTCTGCCAGAAAATAAAAAGGCATTTGAAGAAGCTCTCGCTAAGGTAGAAAGTGAGCTTGGCCTTGAGTATCCGCTTATCATCGGCGGAGAACGCATCACAACTGAAAAGAAATCCAACTCCTTCAACCCTTCTAATAAAGAACAAGTAGTGGGCGTTGTTTCCCAGGCTGATCAAGCACTGGCTGAGAAAGCGATCCAAACAGCTGCTAGCACTTTCGAAACATGGAAAAAGGTGCCTGCACAAGCGCGTTCCCGCTATCTGTATAAAGCAGCAGCAATCATGCGTCGCCGTAAGCATGAGTTCTCTGCTTGGCTCGTAAAAGAAGCAGGAAAAAGCTGGGCAGAGGCTGACGCTGACACAGCAGAAGCAATCGACTTCATGGAATACTATGGCCGCCAAATGGATAAGCTGTCCCAGCGCCATGATCTGCCTCGTATCCCTGATGAAGACAACGAATTGTACTACGTTCCACTTGGTGTAGGTATCGTTATCCCGCCTTGGAACTTCCCTCTTGCGATCATGGTTGGTATGACGACAGCAGCTCTCGTAGCGGGTAACACAGTCGTATTGAAGCCTGCTTCTACCACTCCAGTAATCGCTGCGAAATTCATGGAGATTCTCGAAGACGCTGGCGTACCTGCTGGTGTTGTAAACTTCGTACCAGGTTCCGGTAGCCAAATCGGAGATTACCTCGTAGAGCACAACCTGACTCGTTTCATCAGCTTCACAGGTTCCCGTGACGTAGGTCTTCGTATCAACGAACTGGCTGCGAAACATCGTCCAGGTCAAAAATGGATGAAGCGTCTGGTTGCTGAAATGGGCGGTAAAGACTCCATCGTTGTTGATAACGACTGCGATATCGAGTTGGCTGCACAGTCCATCGTGGCTTCTGCATTCGGTTTCTCCGGTCAAAAATGTTCCGCTTGCTCCCGTGCTATCGTTCACCAAGACGTGTACGACCAAGTACTGGGCCGCGTAGTAGAGCTGACCAAACAACTGACTGTGGGCGACATCAGAACCAACGATTTCTACACAGGTCCTGTGGTTGACGAGAAAGCATACAACAAAATCCTCGAGTACATCGAGATTGGTAAAACAGAAGGCAAACTGGTTGCAGGTGGCGAAAAAGGTCCAGAATCCGGCTACTTCATCATGCCAACTGTATTTGCAGATGTAGATCCACAAGCTCGCATCATGCAAGAAGAGATCTTTGGCCCAGTGGTAGCATTCTGCAAAGCCAACGATTTCGATCATGCAATGGAAATTGCGAACAACACTGAGTACGGCTTGACTGGCGCTGTCATCAGCCGCAACCGTGAGAACCTGGAGCGCGCTCGCGAAGAGTTCCACGTAGGTAACCTGTACTTCAACCGCAAGTGCACAGGCGCTTTGGTAGGTGTACATCCATTCGGAGGCTTCAACATGTCCGGTACTGACTCCAAAGCGGGTGGACCAGACTACCTCCTGCTCTTCACACAAGCAAAAATGGTTTCTGAAAAACTGTAAGCTACACAATAAAAAAGCTGCCTCCTTTAC
>NZ_JABSUV010000027.1:0-89860 GCF_013284275.1 Brevibacillus sp. HB2.2 | reverse complement strand
CGTCTCGGTCGGTGTCCCTAAGATCTTCGTTGTTTTCTCCTGTTTCCTCTACGAGCTTTTCCTGCTTAAACGGGTTTTAAAAAGACTTAAAAGCAATGTAAGGATGTCATCTGTTACGACAGAGAAGAATATTTCCAGACGTAGCGACTTGTGGAGTCCTACCGAGCGTAGAAGGGATTCGCGGGCAAAAGAAACGCAACCGTGCACGCGCGACGAAGCGGCTACCACTTTTGCGTTTCCCCGCGAATCCCTTCGGAGCTGACAGTCTCAGCCCTCAGCGGGACGGAGCCTGGAGCCTAGACTGGAAATATTCTTCTCTCCACCACAGCCACATTTATAAACCACGAAAAAAAGCCATCCGCATAACGGATAGCTTTTATAATTAACGTCTTTCTTATTCCGGCATCGTGCCAATGTAATTGGATTGCGGACGAATAATGCGGTTATTGCCTGCCTGCTCCAGAATGTGCGCACTCCAGCCAACCACACGGCTCACAGCAAATGTCGGTGTAAACAAATTGTCTTCCAAGCCAACTGCGCGCATGACAGCTGCGGCAAAAAACTCTACGTTTGTATTCAGCTTGCGGCCTGGTTTGTACTCTTCCAGCAGCTGCAAGCCTACTTTTTCTACGTGTGTCGCCAGATCGAACCACGGATCGTTGGACGACAGCTCGGATGCAACGACGCGCAGAGCGGTTGCACGCGGATCAATTGTTTTATAGACACGGTGTCCGAAGCCCATCAAACGTCCGCCGCTCTCCAGCTTGTTCCGCAGCCACGGCTCTGCATTTTCCTTCGTGCCGATCGCCTCGATCATCTCCGTCACTTCGGATGGTGCTCCGCCGTGCAACGGCCCTTTCAGGGTTCCGATAGCTGCCGCAATGGAAGAAATCAGATCAGATTCAGTCGAGCTCACGACACGACCGGAGAATGTGGATGCATTCATGCCATGCTCCTGTGTCAAAATCAGGTACGCATCGAGTGCACGTACATGTGCCGCATTCGGCTTTACGCCCTTGAGCATATACAGATAGTTCGCTGTATGATCCAGCTCTGGATTCGGTGCCAGCGGCTCGCGGCCCTCCAGACAAGCAAAACGATACGCAACGATTGTTGGCATCTTGGCAGCCAGCGCAATCACCTCATCGATGGTTGGCGGGAAGCCGTGCGAGGAACTGCCCAGGGCCGAAACACCTGTACGCAGGACACTCATCATATCAACATCTGCTGGGATCAACTTCAAGATTCCTTTTACATGCTCCGGCAGCTCACGGTTTGCTTTGAGCTTATCTTTTAAATCCGTCAACTCCTGCTCGCTCGGCAAATGTCCGAACCAGAGCAGGTGTGCCACTTCCTCAAATGTGTGGTGAATAGCCAAATCACGGGCCCAATGACCGCGGTACACCAGCAGTCCATTAATTCCATCCACCAAACTAAGGTCTGTTTCTGCTACGGCGATACCATCCAAGCCGATAGCCAAAGGATGTTGTTTTGTCATCATCACCACTCCATTTTCGTCTCTTTTCTCTTCAGTATAATCGATTCATAATCGTGAAGGGAAATAAAAGAAAACCGGATTTTTGATCACGTTTTACAATCAGTTAGCAGGAGCTGGAACTGCCTTCTTTTTACGTCCGTACGTCAGGAAGCGCCACAGCTTTTCCATCGGACCTCGATTTAAACGCTTCAGCCACAACCAGCTTGCGAGTAATTGAAACGCATAAATCGAAAGCGCGAGCAAAAGCCAAGAAGAGAGCGGCATGGCCGTAATACCGAACAAAGGAATCAGAATGGTCATGATGACTGTCTGACCCAAATAAGTCGTTAACCCCATTTGTCCCGTGTAGGCAAATGGCTGGAGAACTTTCCTTGCCGACTCTCGATCCAGCAACAGAAACAAGCTGGCTATCAAGCACAGCGCCATAGGCAGTGTACTTAGGTCAACCAATATTTTATTCACCTGTTCAAGCTTTGAACCAAAGACGACACCGCTCGCCCACACAATCCCTGCTGCGATTGGAAGACTGATTGCCAGAGTGGTAGTAGCGATTCGTTTTAACAACGGTTTATGCTCGCGAATTTGAGCAATGAAACCGCGTTTTCCCGCGTACAAACCAAACAGGAACATCACAAAGATCGGTATCAGTGTCGTCTGGAGTGATGCTACAAATGGATATACTTCTTGACCATTAAGCGTCTGTACAAGTGCCACGGCTTGAGTGAGCATGTACACTCCTCCCAGACTGGCTGCCACGGCTAGAATCGTAGAAGACTTTCTTCGATAAAAAGGCATCAGTAAAAAGCCGAGAAGCGCGTACACCGTCAAAATATCTCCAAACCACAAAATGACGTGAATCACACCAATGAAAAACATCGCGAACAACCGTCTGCTGAAGAGACGAAATACTTTTTGTCCACGTTGTTCAGCCCGTGACATGAAAATGTAAAAACCCAAGCCAAACAGAAACGAAAAAATCCCGAAAAACTTCGTTTGAATGAATAAATCATAGCTCAAGCGAATCCATGCATCGATCCCTGCCTCTATTGGCATACGAACGTCTTCCGAATACATGATAAAGCTAGGCAAGTTCACCAGCAAAATCCCGAACAATGCCAATCCCCTTACAATATCAATAGAATAAATCCGATCCTTCTGTGTGATTGGTTCCGCCTGCATATTCGTCATTCCCTCCTGCTGTCTTTAAGCAGGGTTCAGTGTAGCATACATATACTCATCAAAACTATTGATTCACCTTACCTCTACCTTACAGGCTTGTTATCTTCTATGTCCGTCCACCCGGCTGAACAAGCGGCATCGGTGGATACAAGGAATGCAAGATTTCCATAAAATGCTGCGCTGGCTCGCTAATTCCTGCTTTCGGTACTAGCAAATAAGATGCGACCTTTGGCAAAACAAGGCCAGGTGTGGGCAGTTCAATAAAGCGGTTTTCAAACAAATCCCGATCAACAGCCGTCCGAGGCAAAAAGGAAACACCCAACCCATCCTCGATGAATCGCTTTGTAATGTCTACCTGCGAAACAGCCATCGTACGCAAGGAAAGCCCCCTCTGACGCAAAAGCAACAGCAACTCATCCCAGTAGCCCGGGTGATTATGGGTCAGTAGACGGTTCGATTGCACCTCTTGCTCCCAATCAGGTAAGGGCGCCTCCATATCTCCGCCGCTGTGAGGAACTGCAAAAACAATAGGATCTTCGTACAAAAGATAAGTAGACAACTGGAATTCCCCTGGCACCATCCGGGTCAGGCCCAAATCAGCCTGTCCATTTTGCACCAGCGGGCCAATTTCCACGGAGTCGACAATTTTAATCGAGATATCTACATCGGGACAGAGCTTGGTGTAACGGTGCAGCAAATGGGAAAAACGAGCACGGGCAATAATCGGGGAAACAGCCAGTTGCAGCTTCTCCCGATAGCCCTGTCTCCAAGCCTGCAAGTCCTCCATACTGCTATGCCACTGTTGAAGAAGTCCTTTTGCATGTGGCAAGTAGCGTTTGCCCGCAGCCGTTAACCGAACGCGTTTGCCAACCCGTTCAAACAGCTTGATCCCCAATTCCTTTTCCAATTGACGTATATGCTGGCTGACAGTAGGCTGCGCAATGAACAACGCTTCTGCTGTCTGGTGAAAATTTTCTGTCGTGGCCGCGACCATAAACGTTTGCAGCACGCGAAAATCCACGTGATCTCCCCCCTGCTGTCGCTTTTTCTGTGTTCTATATGCATACAAAAGTAGGAAGAATGCAACTTTTTGGGTCTTTCTTCCTCATTTTTGAAGAAATTTACTGGAAATCGTTCTCCTTTTTCCCCCTTATGGTACAATACAAAATCGAGTGCGCAAAATCATTACGCACATTGGACTCACCAAAGAGAGAGAACAAAAGGGGAGAGAAAAGATGGAAACTGCAACAAACGTGAACCCACCGCGCAAAAGCAAGAAAAAAGCATGGCTGATCGCGGGGGCAGCGGCTGTCGTTGTGCTGGGTGGTTTAGGAACCGCTTATGCCAAGTACGACTTGTTTAAGAGTGCAAAAACGATTTACCTGCAAGCGGAAGCGGAGAGCATGATGAAGTTTTCTAGCGACGTATCCAAAGCTTACGGGGAATACCAAGACTACATGAAGCCGTACTTGGAAAAACCAGTTCACTCCACCACTGAGTTGAGTGACATTGCCCTAGATGCAACCATCCCAGACCCGCAAGCGCAAAAAATTCTCGACATGCTGGGCAAAGCGAAGATCGTGATGCAAAGCAACATCGATGAACAGAAAAATCAACAATCGGGGAACCTGGAAGTTCACCTACAAGATAAAAAGCTGGCTTCTCTAGAGTACTTCATGAATGATTCTGTTATGGGCTTCAAGCTGCCGGAGTTTTACTCTAAATACGCTTATATGGACCTGAAAGATCGCGATGCACTTAAGCAAAAGCTGGGTGGCGAGGAACTGCCAAAGCGCTTCGTACGCTATAGCGATTTAAATGAAGCGATCAATTTTAACCAAGATGAACTCAAAACGGTCATGACTCCGTATGCCTTGCTGTATGCTGACAGCATCAAAGACAGCCAGGTAAGCATCAAAAAAGACGTTTCTTTCTCTGAAGAAGGTCTCAAGGAAGATGCACGAGAGATCACTGTTACCTTTAACGCTCAAGAAGGCGCGGCTCTGACGAAGCAAATTGCCGAGAAAGCAAAAGCAGACCAGAAGCTGTTTGACCTGATCTACAGCCGCTACCACAATGTGGCTACACTGATGCTCGACAGTGGCTACAAAGTAGAAGAAATCAGCAAAGAAGAATTCAAGAAGGATTACGAGCAAGCCTTCGATGACATCATCAAGGATACAGAAGATACAAACGCCAAATCAACTGAGCAATTGAAAATGGTCGTGCTTGTGAATAGCGATCATCAAATCTTGTCCCGCAAACTCTTGGTCGACGACAAAGGGAAAAAAGATCAATTGGTCTACAACAGTGTTTCTTACGATAAAGGCGCAGAAACGTACTACCGTTACTCCCTGCACAACCTGTCTGATCAGCAAAATGGCGAAATGTCTTTCACCTACAGAGCGACAAAAGAAAAAGACAAGACAAAGGGCAAGTTCAGCATCCTGATGAAAGAGACTGACCAGCCAATTCTGGACCTCTCGACTACTTTCGATACAACTAAGCAAGACAAGAAAACAACCGGAAAGTATGACTTTGCACTCGTAGCGGCAGACGAATACTCCTCTAACCCTGTTGCTCTGACCGGTAATGTTACCGTGAACGAGACGAAGACGGACAATGGTGTAGATTCTGACGGCACGGTAAAAGTGAACTTCTCGAATCCTACTCCGGATATGCCAAAAGGCTTTAGCTTCAAGCTGAAGTCCAAAGCAGAATTCGGCAAAGCACTGGAAATTCCAGCTATGACTGCTGACAACTCCATCAATTTCGTTACAGTGTCTGACCAACAAATGATGGAAGCGCAACAAGAGGTCATGCAAAACGCAGATAAGTTCATGAATGAACACGCTGAGCTCGTGCAACAGTTCATGGGGCCTTAATTGTTTCGTGATAAGAAGAATCCGCTTATAATCATTACTAGCAAGCTGGCATCGGTCAAAACCGGTGTCAGCTTTTTTATTAAAACCACAAACTGTCCTGAATATTACGAATATACGAAGGAGAGGGACCTCTAGATGGGAGGTCCTTTCTCCATGTCTTTCTTCTTACTGATAACCCTTGATTACGATATACACAATCGCTACATAGAAAACGATTCGATCCACAGTCCGATACATCGACTTGGATACCGGAATGCCGAGCCATCCCATTCGCAACGGCCACAATAACTGAATGCGTCCCACCAGCATATCGCTGATCAGATGGGACAAAATCCCCCAAAGCGCTGCCATGGCAGCCAAAGAATCGCCGAACAGCAGGAACGGAAGGAATAAAATCACCCATGAATGTGTCACCGTACGATGACCGAATCCTTTTTGCAGCATTTTGGACAAAGGTCCCATCAAGTTTCCGAGCTTGCTATTTGCTTGATCGATATCGGGTACAAGTGCCATCGTTGCACCAATGACACTCCCCTTCCACGAAGGATAGGCACAGTAGCCTGCAATGGCACCGAGTACCATATGTGTTTTCCATGTCATTTGCCTTTCACACCGTCTTTCTTGGGGAGTCTTGGGAGCTTGTGTACGGTTGGTGGAATGACAAACCAATACCATCATACATACAGGCGTTATGTCTCCATCAAGGACATGAAGCTCTCCGGATCGAGCCCATCTCCTTCGATCACAATGGCAGTCATTCCGGTTTCACTGCCTGATTCGTGCCCTTCACCTGTGATCCAGAATGCCGCCTGACCACTCTGGATCGGGATGCGCTCTGTACCTTCACCGCGTACCCAGCCTTCACCGTTCACCACGAGAAAAAGCTGAGGGCAAGTCGCCGGATGATAGCCGACAATCCCGCCTGCCTCCAAATGGATACATCCTATTGAAACGGAATCAGGCGTGCGGATGACACGAGAAATCGTCGCCTGGACGGACTGATAGCGATCAATTGTTTTGCCTACTTGCTGATCAAATCGAAATCGTTTCATACTTTCCCCTCCGCCTTTTAACGCGTAAGCCTTATCATAGCGCAACTAGAGGCGCTGTGACAGACTCATCTTCCACGATTACTGCCGAAACCATATATTTTTGTAGTCGACAAGACCAAGTGCATTCAATGAAACACCGGCTAGAGCCGAATGGTAAGCAGAATGCTGACGTGTATGGTACAAAAACAGCATCGCGCACTGCTCACGCAGCAGTCTCTCCACCTCCTGCAAGTGATGACGCTGCCCTGTTAATTCCCTCTCCAGCATCAAGGCATCCAACTCATGATCGACTCGCTCGCGCAAAGCAGGGCTCCATAGCTGTCGCGAAAAGCTGATATCGGACTTGAAGAACTCCACCATCCCCAACACCCACTGTTCGTCAAAAACCTCACCCGCAACCACCATATCTGCCTGCTGGATGATTTCGGGCTTCTTCAATTCCTCAATCGGCAGAACAGTCACTTCGACGCGAATGCCCCCATCCGCCAAATGCTGCTGTAACCATTCCGCATTATTTTCGTTGCCTGCCCCTTCATAGGTAAACAACTGTATCGGTCGATGATCGGGCCAGCCTTCGAAATCCCCATCCCAGCCCACTCCACCACCAAGCACGTCGTTGTTTTCAGGTAAAAATCCATGAGCAGGTGCATACCGATTGCCGCGCAGCTCCGTGATCATTTTCTCGCGCACAATAAGACGATCCAACGCTTGCCGGAATGCAATATCTTGTTGTGGGCCTGGGCGATTCAGGTTAAACGCGAGATACGTGCAGCCTTTCTCCAGACTCTGTAGCTCCTGCCATTGCTCCATCGGCCCGAGCTTATTACAAAAAGTTTGGAAGTGCACCTCTCCTCGTTTTGAAAAGTAATCCTCGTTTCGCACAGCCTGACTGTTTTCGGGAACAATCCAAATCTCTACCCGATCCAAATGAGCCCTACCGAGAAAATACGTAGGGACAGCCTCTAAAATGAACATCTGCGAGTCATTCGTCACGAGCGAAAATGGTCCGCTGCCAACCGGTAATCGGCTAAATGCTTGTCCCTTTTGCTGAATGACATCTCCTGGAACGATCGAAAGCCGATCCGATGCCAGAATGGATAGCAGCAATTGATTGGGACGTCTGAGCACGATTTTTACCATCGTCTCTTTTTCAGCAGTGACTTTCTCTACATCTTCCAGCATCCAGCAATAGGGAGACCCCGTCTGCGGATCAGCAATGCGCTCTAGCGTCCAAACGACATCATGTGCTGTCAATTCACGGCCGTGGTGAAAAAATACCCCTTTGCGCAAATAAAAGGTCCATTCTGTTCCACTGTCATTTACTTCCCAATGGTGGGCGAGATGCGGGATGAATGCATCCAGTTTTTCGTCATAACGAATGAGGGTATCAAATAGCTGCTTCACCATATGTGACTCTGTACGCCTGTTGACAAAGGCAGGGTCGAGAGCGGGAATCGGCCTGTAAAAGGACATGCGAAGCGTATCCAGTTTTCGTTCACTGATTTCCTCTTGAATAAAGCCAAACTGCCCGGAGAGCCAGTCAAAAAAGTGCTCCCGCCCCTTGGCAGTGATGGCAAAATCATTGAGGAGCTGCATGGCGCCTTCCAAATCCCCATCTTGGATACGCTCTTGGGCGATGGGCAAAACGATCTGCTCGATCCCGTATAACAAGACGATCCGCGAGACATGACCTCGTCCTCTTCCCGGGCGCCATTCAATCCATTTCTGCTCCTCCATCTGTTTGATGACTTTTTTCGTGTTCCGAATCGTGCAACAAAATATCTGAGCCAGCTCAGTAAGTGTAATCTCCTGCTGTTGCCCCTCTGCCGCAGAGGCAAAATGCTGGCGCAAGCGCAAGTAGTAGTAGGCACTTTGCATCGAGATGATCACTCTTTCTACGTAAACAGTTGCTGACGAACCCAAAAAAGGGGTCCATACTCACCAAACACTCTACCCTTTTTCTTCCCCTTTTTCTAGCTACAATGAGATCGAAGAAGGAGGTTTTTTCATGCCAGTGCCTAACCACACCCCCGCCACGAAGCCTGAGTCGCACGAGAACATGTCGATCTGGCGGAATCGGCCCTTTCTCGTCCTCTTTTTCACGTCCACCTTTATCGCATGTGGAGCAAAGGTGTACGAACTAGCCTTGCCACTGATTTTGTATGACATGACCCAATCGCCAGTTGCCATGACGACCATGAAAAGCATTGAGTTTTTGCCGAATCTGCTGCTCGCCATGTTCATCGGTGTCTGGGTGGATCGCTTCTCCAAAAAACGCTGGTCGCAATGGATGGTTTTTGGCCAGATGATCCTGTTGTTTTTGCTATATGGACTGACCGAATCTGGACATGCACAGGTCATTCATTATTATGCAGCTGGCTTTTTCTTGATGGCGTTTAACTACGGGTTTCACAATGCACGCGTCAGCATGATCAAGCAAGTGGTCCCTACCCCGTTATTAACCTCAGCAAATGCTCGTTTTTCTTTTATGAGCACGTTTATTGAAATTATGGGGCCTGCGATTACCGGGTTTATCCTGCTTCTGTCGGCGCTGCACACCGGGCTGCTTATTACGGGTACAGCCTATTTACTGGCTTTTATCGCCATATCGTTTTTAGATCGTACAGATGCGCCTGCCCCCTCTCAGGGTGGCTTTTGGCAGGAGTTGCAAAATGGTTGGAAGGAGCTGCTGGGCAATCGACCATTATGGCAGATTACGGTACTCGTGATTTTTCTCAATGCGACCTCGGGCATGTATGACGCCATGATCATTTTCTTTGCCAAGGATCACCTTAGGCTGGACAATTCCACATTAGGACTGGTGCTTTCCGTCGCTGGACTTGGCGGTCTTCTCGGCAGCTCAGTGGTTGCCTATTTGCGGAGACGCTATCCCATCGGACGCATCATGGGCATGACCATCCTGCTCCTCGGTTGCTCCTATTTGCTTATGGTTTTCGCGCAAAGTACATGGATGCTTTGTCTATCTCTGTTTCTCACGGGGCTGATCAGCACGATTGAAAACGTCTGTATTTGGACCTTCCGTCAAGAGACCACCCCTGCCCACATGATCGGAAGAATTAGCGGGATCACCGGATCTATTTTCAAGCTCGGAATTGTCTTTTCCATCTATGGTTCGGGCTGGATGACCTTGTCGCTTGGGCCTTGGGCCGTCTTTTTGGCAGCGGCAGTGGGGAATTTCGTGGTTTTTCTCGTGTATCGAAGATTGGCTTTGTGGAAATTGGCGTAAACAAAAAAACACCCCTTAGAATCTCTGTCGATTCTCAGGGGTGTATCCTGTGACGAAGCTTTATACCTTGAAATGGCCTATCAGTTTTTCCAAATCATCCGCGAGGCTCGCAAGTGATGCCGCCGAGGCGTAGATTTCCTCCATCGAAGCAAGCTGTTCTTCTGTAGCTGACGAGACTTCCACCGAGTGAGAGACTGCCGATTGCGCTACAGTCGCGATCATCTGCATCGATTGTCCGACCTTGCCTGTACTTTCCGTAAGGGTATGTGCAGCAATCGATACCTCTTGAATTTCATTCGTCACGCCTACAACAGCATCGCGAATTTGAGAGAACGCTTCTCCTGCTCTTGCGACGCCCCCCATCCCATCTGCGACTTCTTGAGAGCCTTTTTCCATCGTGAGGACTGCGTTGGTCGTCTCCATCTGGATCGACGCTACCAGTTGGGAGATTTCTTGTGCCGATGCAGATGCCTGCTCTGCCAGCTTTCGTACTTCATCCGCCACGACCGCAAAGCCTCTGCCATGTTCGCCAGCCCTCGCCGCTTCGATGGCGGCATTCAATGCCAATAGATTCGTCTGACCTGAAATTTGCGTAATGACTTCGACGATTTGACCGATTTGCTCGGAGCGTTTTCCCAAGCCACCTACCAGTGCAGTCAAATTCTCCATCGTTTCTCCGATCCCGTTCATCTGGAAAACCGACTGCTGGATGGTTCGATCCCCCTCTGTCGCCAGCTCTGAGGTACTAGCAGCCGCAGCAGACACGCTTTGGGCACGTGCCGCAATTTTTTCAATTCCAGCGGATATTTCTTCGACTTCTTGCTGACTCTCTTCTACGTTTTGGGATTGTCTGTCCGTTCCTTCCGTCATTTCCTGGATCGTGATGGCGATCTGCTCTGTAGCTTGGCTCGTTTGCTTCGAGCTCGCTGTCAGTTGTTCAGCCGCGGCTGCAACCTGCTGGGCATGTCCACGAACCTGAGAAATCAGCTCTCGTAAATTGGCCAGCATCCGGTTGAATGAGCCTGCCAACTGTCCAATCTCGTCTTTGGAAAAGACGGTCAACTCTTGCGTCAAATCTCCTTCTCCTTCAGCGATCTCATGTAGCTGTTTGTTCACCCGATGCAGCGGTGCCACGATCGAGCGAATTAGAAAACCGCCGACCACGATCGCGACGAGAATTCCCACTGCATTAAAAAATAACTGGATCATGGCCGAAGTTCCTTCGTTCTCCGCCAGCTCCTGTCTATCTACTTCGATTTCATTACGCACCTCTTCGACCAGTCCACTCACAACTGAATCTAGTGCTACTCTCGATTGCCGCTCCTTGCCGAAATGATGCGCAATGGCTTCATCATGTAGCCCATTATCCTGTGCCTCTACCGCTTTATCACTCGACTCCAGAAAGGACTTGTACAGTCCCATTGCCTCCTCCATTTTTTCACGATGGTGAGAAGACTCTAGAGAACTGTTCATTTTGGCAAACAGGCTGTCCACCTTTGCTGCCTTTCCCTTCAATTCCTTCCGAAATTCTTCATCGCCTGTTAATAAGTAGGCTCTTTCGTCATTATTTCGACCTGTCATAATAAACTGCATTTCACGCAGATCCGTCAATAATTTTTCCTCTTCGATAATCTGGGTGTAGGATGCCTTCATTGCTAGCATTTGCAGGTGCATATACGTACCTGAACCGAACATCACTGCCAATATGACACCAAAAGCCAGGATGATTTTTGTTCTGATTTTCACAAGATGTGCCTCCCGTCATCTGATACTCTTGTTCATACCCGGCTCCTCTTTCCTTCAAACACTTTGATGTGCAAACAAAAGACCGCCAGGAAAAATCCTGACGGGATGGAAAATATTAGGGCAAAATGATGTTAAAATGAAGGTGTTAAACTGGTCAGAAAATTGATGCTTTTTGTCATCTTTTTATTTTTAGGAGGCGACAAATCATGAAAAAGATACTAATCATGCTATCCTTGATGCTAGTGTCGGTGACCTCTGGATGCAATAAGGATGCAGCCGATATCAGTGAAGATGAAATCCGAATGCTTGCATACACCTACTCAGAAAATGTATTCAATAACTATAGATACGTAGGATCTATCAGTGATTTTTTTGGTAATGCCAATGGAAAAGAAATCACATTAGAATCACTTCAAATGTATGTTAATGGGTATAAACAAGGAAATAGCAGGATGAAAATTTATGAAAGTGTAGAAAATATCATCTCGCTCTACCTTGCAAAACACTACAACGAGCAAACCATCGCAAAATTATTTGACGCGAATCGCAAATTGACCCAACTCACAAGGCAGCTTAATGATTTGTTGACAGAAGAACATATAGCGGCAAAACTTACAGCAAATGAAATCATTGAGCTAAGAGAGCGAATTGACGATCTACTCATCTATGTATACCCTGAGCAAGAGCAGGATGAGACAGGTATAAATCTATACACATTAATTACGAAACCTGAGAAATTACTTGAAAAGCATACCGTTACAGATATCGATATCTTTTTTATGAATGTTAACAACGCTATGGAGCAATTGAACAACTTCCTAGAACAAGTCGATAAAACTTAATCCTTTAAACACGTTCGTGTGCAAAAAAAAAACGTCAGGCAAAATCCCTGACGGTTCAATCAGTCCGTACGCCTAAACTCCAAGCTTCGCAGCCACTTTATCCTCTATCCCATCTCTACAATTTTTCGATCACTTTATCAATCAAGCCGTATTCAAGCGCCTCTGCGGCGGTAAGGAAATAGTCGCGGTCTGCATCTTTTTCGATTTGCTCGACTGTCTTTCCCGTACGCTCCGAGATGATCGTATACAGCATGTGGCGATGTCGCATAATACGGTCTGCTGCGATCTTGATATCGCTCGCCTGTCCTTGACTGCCTCCCCACGGCTGGTGGAGCATGACTTCTGCATTGGGCAGCGCGTACCGTTTGCCGGGCGCTCCTGCTACGAGAAGCATCGCGCCCATAGACGCTGCCATTCCAGTGCAGATCGTGGACACATCAGGTGCCACAAACTTCATCGTATCGATAATCGCCATCCCTGCTGTGACAGAGCCTCCGGGCGAATTGATATAAAGGTGAATGTCTTTTTTCGGGTCCTCTGCTGCCAGGAACAGCAACTGAGCTACGACTGCATTGGCTACCTGATCATCGATGGCACTTCCGAGAAAAATGATGCGATCCTTCAACAACCGGGAGTAAATGTCATAGGACCTCTCTCCATAACTCGTTTGCTCGACTACTACCGGAATGAGATTCATGAAAAACCCTCCTTCGTTTGTTTACGCTCAACTTTTTACGCTGCCATTCGCATGCTGGTTGCTTGTGGAACCGCCACTGATTTTTTGTTAAATCCAGATGAAACCTGCGTCACCACTGCCGGATTACTCGCCGGACCCACTGACCATGTCTGAACAGCTGCTTCTCTTTCGACCGCAACTCCATTTCCGTTTCGGCTCGGCATGGCAATGACCTGATCAGATTGTGGCTGGATACGATTTTCCCAAACGATTACGGGTTTGGACTTGTTTGACTCCACAGCGTGTGCCTTCATGCCTCGTCTCCTCCTTGTTTTGGATAAACCGCAAGAACGACCTGATACGTCTCTTGTCCTTTTTCTTTTGGCTGATACTTCGCCACAAGCTGATTCACCAGTTGGACGTATTCCTCTACAAAAGCACTACGCTGTTCCGCACTGGCAAGCTGAATACTCGCATTCAGTGAGGCGCTCGGAACCTCCACCTCTTGATCGGAACGCTCCAGCAAGAGCATGGCATCCCGCTTGATTCGTTCTGCTGTCTGGACCAGATGAGACAGCGACCCTTGATCCTTCATTTGCTGAACGGTATCATTGCCCCAGTTCAGTCCTTCCGAGAGCACATACGTCCGCGCAATCGCCAGATAAAGCACCTCGACGAGATTGCGCACCTGTCGACTCCCTACCCGCCTAACCAATCCAACCTTTTCCAAGGCCTTCAAGTGATAATTGACACGCTGCGGGATTTCATTGATACCACGCGCTACTTCTGCTGCTGAAGCAGGCTCTGCCAAACGGCTTAAAATCTCGGCACGGAGCGGGTTCAATAGCGCCATCGCCTGTTCCGGCTTCTCGACTACATATGTTTCCAGTTGTTCGTGCGCCACAACAACACCTCATGACATTAATCATTTACGTAAAAATAGTTTATTACGTTCGTTTTTGTTTGTCAAATGATGGTTAAGCCTTTTTTTCGACAACGTCAAAAGCCCCGCTATAACCTGCGGAGCTTTTGTTTTTCATTACAATTCGGTTCGTCATTGAAAGGATATGGTTTCGCCATCCTTCGGAACATGTACACGTCCGGCTAGCTGTTTTTCCTGCAAACATTCATTCAATTCCCGGCGGCTGAGCAAGCAATGGTTCCACGTCTCCATGTGGGCAACGAGAATTCGGCTGTCGGGTACGGCATTTGCGACATGGACGATATCCTCCTTCGTCATCGTGATCGGGTCTCCCGTCAAGAACCGGGCCGCACCTGCGAAAACAACGATCGCATCCGGACGATATTCAACGATGGCCTGCTCCACTTCCTCACACCAAATCGTATCCCCCGCCACATACAGCGTCTGCTCACCAGCTCGCTGCAGAACGAAGCCAGATACTTGCCCCATCTGCTGCCCAATTTCCCCTGTTCCGTGTTGACCACCTGTCCGATGCAGGTGAACACCTTGCCATGTATACTCCTCTTCGATGGCAATGACTTGTTCGAAGCCATGCTGCACCAGCTTTTCACGATCAGCTGGCTGGCAAAATACAGGCAAATGCTTCGGGAGAAGGCGGATGGCCGTTTCATCGAGATGATCGAAATGGGTATGCGTCACCAAGACGGCGTCCACGCCAGCGAGTACTTCCTCCACGGATATGGGCAATTCTACTCCTGGATTCGGGCGCTGATTCGGCGTATTTGGTACGGCTGGCAATTCACCCTTTGTGCTAAACATCGGATCGACCAAAAATGTCAGCCCTGCATATTCCACACGCAAGGTAGCATGTCGTACAAGCTGAATCTGCATGTCATTTCTTCCTTTCCTCGTTATCGCTATAATGGATGTACGTTTATTGTATAAGGCCGTGAACGGTTGCCGCGAAACGATTGCTGGCTTCCCACTTTCGCCGTGAAAGGAGTTACGCATGCTAGACCAAATTGATCTCTCCATCCTTGCCTTGCTACGCAAAAACAGCCGCTTACAGTGGAAGGACATCGGCGAACAGGTCCATCTAAGCGGTCAAGCCGTGGGCAACCGCATTAGACGAATGGAGCAGCAAGGGATTATTCAAGGCTACACGACTCTCATTGATGAAGCTAAAATTGCCCCTTTCCTCACTGCTCTTGTCACTATGTTCATGACCACTACCGATCATTCTCTCTTCACTCGTTTTATCAAAAGTCGCAGCGAGATCGTCCAAGCACATCGCATTAGCGGAGAAGGCTGCTATTCCATGGTGGTACATGTTCAAGATCAAAAGGCCCTCAATCATTTTTTAGATGCCCTGCTTCCTTTTGGGAACTACCGTGTCAATCTATCTATTAACAAATTGAAATAGTTGGTAGTTTGTCAATGTATTCGCTCTCATAAATTTTTAAGATTGCACGATTTTGTGAACAAGAGTAGAATGATGAATACGAAAGGAGGAGAATCGCCATGGAAGATATGCTGTTATTGCTGTTTTCGCTGGAAGATTTCTTCGCCTTGGTCGCGATTTTTGTAGGATGCTTCACTTCTGCTTTTTGTCTCAGACAGTGTTGCCTGCAAAACCGGGCTCTACCTCAGAACGTCACGGATATGTACCGACCTCCCATTAACACTTTGTTGGTTGAGACTTATCCAATGGCGGCAAGGCAACCGCAGCGCCTTCGCTTATTCAGGCGCATGCAGCATACAGACAGCGAAATGGATACATATGATTCCTTTGTTTTGGATCGCGTAGCGTAACGAACATCCAAAAGGAGGTTGATCATATGATCGCCAAATATATCGGAGAAGCTTTGTTGTTTATTGTGGGTCTGCCTATTTTTGCTTACCAAACATTCGAAGGAATACATGCATTGGCAGATTTCTTCGCGCAAGTATCCGATTTTACCAATTTCAAATAAGCATGACGCATACAAAAGCCTGACCGCATCCTTTGACGGTCAGGCTTTCTTTCATTTGCCTGGATAATGACGCTGAGGAGCATTTGTCACCAAGTGTTTACTTTTTCTGCTGGCTTTGTTATAATATTTATGTATGATAAGTGAATATTTGATTCGTAACTGGAGGAGCCTGTCATCATAGGGTTCTTTTTGTCTTTTTTTAGTCGACAAAAAGAAAGCTGTGATTGCGGGCTCTTTTTTATTTTGTAAAAAGGGGGAAACCACATGCTTATTTTTCAGCTGGCTGTCATTTTGATTGCCTCCAAAATCGCTGGTGATATCAGCGTACGGCTGGGACAGCCATCCGTTTTGGGGAAACTGCTCATCGGTATCGTTCTAGGTCCTACCGTTCTCGGGCTAGTCACAGACACAGAAATCCTCAAGGAAATTAGTCAAATCGGGGTTATCCTTCTCATGTTTATCGCGGGCTTGGAGACCGATATTGATGAGTTCAAACGCACCGCCAAGTCCTCAACCAGCGTAGGTATCGCAGGAATTGTCATGCCACTTGCACTCGGTTATGGTGCCGGGATTGCGATTGGTCTCTCCAATATTGAAGCGATCTTCCTGGGCCTGCTGCTCTCTGCTACCAGTGTGAGTATTTCCGTACAAACGTTGAAGGAATTGGGCAAGCTAAAATCAAGAGAAGGCGCAACCATCATGGGAGCTGCTGTTATTGATGACGTTTTGGTCATCCTCGCGCTCGCTTTCTTGATGAGCTTTGCTGGCGGGGACGTAAATCTCGGCATGGTGGTATTGAAAAAAGTCGCGTTTTTTGCCATCGTCATCGCTCTTTCCTGGAAGGTTGTCCCTTGGATTTTGAAAAAATTTGCTCCGTTGCAGGTTACAGAATCGGTCATTTCCGCAGCACTCATTATCTGTTTCCTGTTCGCTTATTTTGCTGAATATACAGGGGTTGCCGCCATCATCGGTTCCTACATCGCCGGTGTTGCCATCAGCCTAACCAATTACAAGACAGAAGTAACGCATAAGGTCGAAACCATCAGCTACGCGGTTTTCGTACCAGTCTTCTTCACCTCGATCGGGGTAACGGCACAGTTCTCTGGCATCTTGGAAAATCTCGGATTGATTGTGCTCTTGAGCGTTATCGCAATTGTTTCCAAGCTCATCGGTGGTGCTTTTGGTGCAAAAATCACAGGCTTCCCGTGGAAAAACTCGATGGCCATCGGTGCTGCCATGGTATCGCGTGGAGAAGTGGCACTCATTATCGCCGCCATTGGTTTGGAGAACAATTTGCTCACGCAAGACATGTTTGCCGTCCTGATTGTCGTCGTACTCTTGACGACCATCGTCACTCCACCCATGATGAAATGGTTCTTCTCGAAAACGACACAGCCAGAAGAAATGGCATTGAAAAAGAACGCCTAACACAACCAAGACTGTTTCTCGCCTAGACGCGGGAGACAGTCTTTTTTATTATGGTAAAAATACCCTCTTCTGATAGGAGGAACACCGTCATGAAAATTGTAATCGCTCCGGATTCCTTTAAAGGCAGCCTGACTGCCAAACAGGTGGGCGAAGCTATTCGCTCAGGGATTCTACGCGCACTCCCGCAAAGTGAACTCATCGTGAAACCGATGGCTGACGGCGGCGAAGGTACTATGCAATGCCTGGTCGATGCCACAGATGGCAGAATACTGACCGCCACCGTAAAAAACCCGCTCGGACAGGACATTTCTGCTGAATTCGGTATTTTGGGTGACGGTGTAACCTGTGTGATCGAAATGGCTGCTGCATCTGGCCTTTACTTGATTTCTGCCGCAGATCGCGACCCGTTTGTCACGACGACCTATGGCTTTGGTCAGTTGATTACGGCTGGACTGGATCAAGGCTGCCGCAAGTTCATTCTGGGGCTGGGTGGCAGTGCTACGAATGATGGAGGCGCTGGTATGCTCCAAGCCCTCGGGTACGTACTTCTCGATCAAAACGATCAGCCACTCTCTTTTGGAGGTGGGGAATTATCACGACTGAGCCGTATTGATACCAGTCAGGTTGATAAACGACTGGCTGACTGTCACTTCGTCATCGCATGTGATGTCACCAACCCTTTTGTTGGACCCAATGGCGCTTCTCACGTTTTCGGCCCGCAAAAAGGAGCCACACCCGAAATGGTGCTGCAATTGGATGATCATTTACGCCATTTCGCTGACTGGATCGAAAAGACCCGCGGCATCGCCATTCACGATCTGCCTGGAACGGGTGCTGCTGGTGGTGTCGCTGGTGCCCTTCTCGCTTTTCTGAATGGTCAGCTGCGTTCCGGTATTCAGATTGTGATTGAGACAACCGGACTCGCGGAAGCCATGGACAAAGCCAATCTTGTGATCACAGGTGAGGGACAAGTCGACTTCCAGACTGCCCAAGGAAAGACGCCATGTGGAGTCGCCCAAGTCGCGCAACGATACGGCATTCCCGTCATCGTCCTCGCTGGTTCCATTGGAAATGGCATCGACACCCTTTATGAAAAAGGCGTTTCTGCCGTTGTCAGCATCACCAACAAACCGATGACGCTGGATCATTCGATGCTCGAAGCTGCCTCGCTTTTGGAGCAGACGGCCGAGCAGGTTATACGGATTGCTACTATCCCGCTCCAGCATTGTGTTAACCGTATCTTTTGAATCACTTTGTTTCCCTATGAAGGGTATAGCGCTTTAGTCGCGGGGAGTACTTTTTCAGTTCCAATCGCTCGGGATGATTCCGTTTGTTTTTGGATGTGATATAGTTGCGATCTCCGGTTTCGGTACATTGCAGAGTAATGTTCACACGCATGGATGTCAGCCTCCTCTTTTTTGGTTACAATGTCGTCTCGATAACAGCATCTGCTGTTGGGAGTGGATCGGGCAGCTTACTCCAGTCCGCCTCGTACTCCTCATCGGTCAGGAGACATGCATCGAGACGCTTCACGATTTGTTCTTGGTTCAGATCTATCCCGATAAAAACGAGCTCTGTGGTTCGATCCCCATGTACGGGATGCCATGTTTGCTGCCAATCCGGCTCTTCTACCAGAATGGCTTGTTGCTCTTCTGCCGATAACGCCGCTGTCCAATAGCCTGCCGTTCCGATTTCGATGGATGGCCCCGCCTGACTGAGTGTCATCGCCACGTCATTTCGTGTCGCCAACCAGAAAAAGCCTTTGGCACGTACAATCTCCTCTGGCCAATCCTCCAACCACTTTTCAAAACGGGCTGGATGAAACGGCCTGCGACTGTGATACACGAAGGAGGAAATTCCGTACTCGTCCGTCTCAGGTGTATGCACTTCCTTCTGGAGCTCAGCAATCCATCCCGCTGATTGACTGGCAGTCTCGAAGTCGAACAGATGGGTATTCAAAATTGCTTGCGGGTCCACCTGTCCACGAACAGCACGGATGAAGCGAGCATGTGGCTGTAGCTTGCGCAGAATCGCTTCCAGCTGGATTAAATCATCTGGAGCAACGCGATCACATTTGTTCAGAATCAACACATCACAGAATTCAATCTGGTCGATCAACAGATCCGCGACCTCACGAATATCCTCTTCACCAACTGCCTGCCCTCTGTCCAAAAGGTTTTCGCCGGACGAAAAGTCATGCCAGAAACGATACGCATCTACTACGGTCACCATCGTGTCCAGGCGGCATAGGGACGATAAATTGATGCCATTTTCTTCGTCTACGTATGTGAAAGTCTGGGCGACAGGAACCGGCTCTCCTACTCCCGTCGATTCAATCAGTATGTAATCATACCGTCCTTCCAAAGCCAGACGCTCTACCTCCGTCAGCAAATCCTCTCGCAGGGTGCAGCAAATGCAGCCATTCGACAGCTCCACGACCTTTTCATCCACGCGTGAAAGACCACTACCCGAAAGAATAAGAGAAGCGTCTACATTTACTTCGCTCAAGTCGTTAACGATCACGGCGACTCGTAGCCCATCCCGATTGTTTAGGACGTGGTTTAGCAGTGTGGTTTTGCCTGCTCCCAGGTACCCGCTCAGAACTGTGACGGGGATTTTATTTTCGTTTTTGTTCATGGTGGGTTCTCCTTTTTGACTTGTATAAAACGAAATGATTACGATTTGTTTGTTATCATAGCGCACTAGAATGACCAAAGTCAATATAAAACGTAATTATTACGATTTGAACAAAATGAAAAATCCTTGAAAGGAATCCTTCCAAGGCATCATTCAAACTACTCTCATACTCTACTCTAGTACTTTTTCTGCATATTGAATATCTAGCTCAATATCAATATTCGGGTACTTCTTTTGGATAGATCGTAGAAAACGTATAAATGAACTACTTTGGAGATACAAAGATATATCTTCAAAGATTTCACTTAGCCAAAATATTTCTTCTTCAGAGCATTGCTCTAGAACATCCATAACAAACTGTTCATTTCTAGAAAAAATTTCTGTAAGCTCACCCCAACATTCTACGATTCTTGGATCATCCGGATGCAGGGATGTTCTTTTTTCGATGATTTTTTTAATCATATCTAGTTCTTTCAATAAAATCACCTCATGGTTGACTACTGTTATCTGGGGTTACTGTACCAATTTGGCCGTTGTTTTTGATAACACCAACACGAACACCTTTATATTCTGCAAACATCCAAACCCCATCCTCTTTATTACTGTTTGTCGGGATATTTGCTACATATTCTGCAGCATTCTTAATATCATTTCTAGTCCAGCTTTGTGGAAACCAGGCTTGGCCAGTCCCTGATCTTTTATTCGCGTTTTTATGGCTTGGAATATTCCCGATTCTCACTCCATTCGAATATTCCCTGACTATATTGAATTCAATATTATTAGCAATTAAATAGTCTATATTTTCTTGTCCATGTCCCCCATTAATCAATCGGTTAGTGGTGGTAAAATCACCCAAGGAGGCATGTGCCAATCTCTCAGGTGTAATGGTAATGCATGCGGTATTATGAACCCATACTCCCCACCCACTTACAAAGTAAGTATGGAAATCAGCAACTGTAAAATTGTAAACCTGAACCTTCTTGTCATGCTGAACAATCTTGATGGAGTCTATCATCAGGTTATTCCCGTTGCTCCGCTGCAGCTTATCCCCAACCTGCAGGTCAGCCGCAAGGACCCAACCTTTACCCTCCACCCAGAATGGATGGTTATCGGTTGTCTCAATGACTTGGTCACCTACTGAAAGTTCATAGATGATATCCTTTTCATCTCTATACAAATGTGTAACTGACTTGTAAGCTTGCTCACCAGTCTCATCATTCTTAGAGAGCACCCTATCTCCGACTTTAATGTCTTCAATATTCTTCTCCCCTTCATCTGTCAAAACCTTCGTTCCGGCTGTGAAACAATTGCATTCAAACAAATCCTCAATGGTCTTACCTGCTTTTATGACAATCTTACCGCCTGTCTTTACCATCCGAAAAGCTGGGATTAGGGTAGCGGTATCATAAATAATCACATCACCATTGAAAAGGAATTCCGCGAATTCACCAAGCTTATCTCGGTTTAAACGATGACTTCTAACAACATAGTCCAGCAGTTCCGCATTAATCTTCCCTTGTTCCATGAGCGGTTGCCCACCTTGCGGGCCTACCATTGCACTTCTGTTTATCACCATTTCAAAAGCAATAATGGACATTAGTAAATCTTCATCATAAATACCGTCTGGTTCCCCAACATAGTCATAAAACTTCATATCCTTGAGAGCTCTTTGAAGAGCCTTTATTGTTTCAGGTGATTCGGCTATATTGGCATTAATCAATTCCTGTACATTGTGTACTTTCGAAGCGTGAGTATTCATGACTCTCACTAGTATGTTAATATCGTAATCCGGTGCGTCTTTCGCAACGACCTTTACCACATAATGTCCAGTCTCAGCCAATTGCCCTGGATTCCCTTTGTTATACTTCCCGTCCCACGTAAAGGTGAGAAACGTGTTTGCAGGCTGATTCAGACGAGTCTCTTCGTATACGACGCTAGTCCCTCTTAATACTTGAATACTTACTTCCTGATGAGGCTTGGAAAATCTCCATTGGACGGTAACAGATTTTTTGAACCCTGGTGTGGTATCGATTACTGTGTTCTGAGATACTCGCTTAGGACTATGTAGCCCGACATCGTAACGATCTCCCTCATCCGGTACGAGAAGCAGCGATGTATTTTTCGTTACAGCCTGATTCCAAACTACCTTCGCATAGTAAATCCCAGCGCTTTCTGTAATAAATAGCTTGTCCTCTTGTCCAGGGAGAAACGTTTTTAATGTGTTTCCGCCCTGATCCTCCAAAATGAGCATGTTGGATGTCACATACAAGTTCATAAATGCTATCTCTTCGGCAGTAAGCTTGAAATAATCGACATCATATCGCGAGGATAACCTGTCTGTATAAATCTGGTCCCACTCCGCCGGAATAGCCCCTTCTCGCGTGCTGTCTGTATCTACTTGTTCAACAGTAAGTCGAGCATTCAAGCTAGGAGAAGACTTCCCAGAACTTACTTTTACGTAATAGGTAGTTCCACCTGATAAGCTGTGCTCAATTTTGGAAAACAGTTCGCCGTATGGTCCACCTGCTACGTTGTCGTTTTCCGATAATAGGCTGGTTAATTGTTCGTCTGCATACAATTGCAAGACCGTGTCATTTTCCGCCCCGTTGCCATTCATGTTTGAGGTAAAAACACGGTAGATTCCTGCATGAGACGTTGTGAATTTATAGTAAGCAACATTCGTGTTCTCTTTGGGTATGTCTTGGCTGGAGTTAATGGCAATAGTTGTGAACGGAGAATTAGGAAGATCAATTGTTTGGAAGTGGTCAAAATAACCGTAAAAGTTAACTGGGTTCCCACCCGAAACAGTAGCGTTCAGCCTACCTTTTTGAGGTACTTTTATTCGTTTGGTCGTGCTCTTTATTTCTTGAAGAACTAAGGCTCCACTTTCATTGTGTGTTTGATAGTCAATTTCTCGTCCAGATGACGCATCATTTTCCATCGTGCTCTCATAATTACTGTAGTTAGAAAAAGTAGCCGTTTCTTTTGATGCGACAGTTTGTTTGAATAATGCAGGGTTCGGATTGCTTTTCACTTGAGCGTAACCAAAAGGAGCACCAATTGTTACAGGCACATTCGAGGCACCCGTCACAACCATTTCTCCGTTGGGAGGAACTCGCCCATTGCTATAAGTGCTATTTTTTGCTAGCGTGTTACCACTCTTGTCTGAATTATATACAGCAAAGTCATACAATCTATCCTCCGTATTTGAGCTATCATTTACAATATCGATATCGGAGCTATCTATGTTTGTGAAGCGATAGCTTTCACCCTTGTTTATTGTTACTTTCAAAAGAGCAGGATCGCTGGTTGGCTCCCCTTTAAAAAAGGCTTCCTCGCCACCAAAAAATACAGGAACGTCTCCGCTACCCGTTACAATGATATAGCCACCCGCTGGAATCTTAATTCTAGTATCCATTACGGTTAAAAGGGTTTCACTATGGTTAACATCGGATGATATGATTGTACCTTTAGCATTCTTTTTCACATAATCATACATAGATCCGTTAACGTAAGAGCTACTTACCAATGTTTGTTCCTTGTTACTAGTGTTCGTAATCTTATAACTCTCACCTTTAGCCAATCCGACCCGCCATAATGCTTGCTGTGCGCTTACCTCTCCGGTCAAAAGCTCGTAGTATCCTCCAAACCAGATAGCGCCATTTGATACATTCGTAAGTACAGTGTGTCCTTCGACAGGGACATGGAGATAATATCGTTTAATATCCCCAGAAATTTGGACATCTTTTGAGGAGCTAGTTCCATTCTTTTCATAGGTAATAAAGTCAAATCTACGGTTATTGGATTCAGTCGAATCGGTCAGTAGTCCTGTCTTTGCATTCGCATGGTTTATAATTTTGACACTCTCACCTTTATTTATAGAAACCTTGTATAGCGCGGGCTTTGTACTTGTATTCCCCTCGAAATAATCGCGGTACGAACCTAAAACTGAAACCGACTCTGATACTCCCGTAAAGACAACTTTCCCACCAGCAGGCACATCAACTGAACTCCATGTTACTGCTAATCCTTGCCTTACTCCAACCCCAGTAGCATCATATACTGCTAAATCGTATGTTCCATTTAATCCGAGTTCTTTTGTTACATCTATCTTTTCGTTGCTTTTATTCGTGAACTGATAGCTTTCCCCCTCATGCAATGTTGTTTTTACCAGTGCCGGATGAATCGAACTCGCACCTGTAAAAAAGTCCTTGCTTGCTGTAAACGTGACGGGTATATCTGAGATTGCTGTTACAACAGCTCTTCCCCCGGCAGCTACTGAGAAGTTGCTGCTCCTCGCAATATCCATCCGATCTGGCTTTCCATCCTTCTTATAAGCAGCAAAATCAAATTTTCCTTCATGTGAACTTTTGACATTAACATTTTTACTTGAACTTACATGATTGACAAACTGATAGCTTTCGCCTTTATTCAATGTAACGGTAAACTCCGTATCTGTTACCGCCCTAAGTGCCTGTACCTCTACGTTGATTTCTACCGTTTGCTCTTGATAGTGAGCCGAAACAATTGCACTGCCTGGTGCTTTTGCATGCAACTCTCCATTTTTTACTTCCAAGATATTCGGATTGCTAACATCCCAGTTTACTGATTGGGTAACATCATGTTTATCCCTTCCCGCATGAATAGAGCTAATCTTCACACTCTTATACTCGCCAGGGTGTAAAGATATTTCAGGGGAGGATACTTCTAAGCGCGATGGTTCCAGCTCAGTAAAGACTTCTACTTCATCTGACGGATATTCCTCTCCATTTTGATCAATCGCAACAACCACATATGTGTATTTCTCTCCGGCAATATAGTCTCGATCCGAGTATTCCCCAGATTTTATTTGGGTTGCTATTTCGATGTAATCATCATTTTCTTTCTTACGTTTAATCGTATACGATTCCGCATGTTGATCATATTCCCACTCTAACTTGATTGCCCTATCATGTATCGTTACTTTTGGTTCGCTGATTTTAATAGTGGGGGAATTTACTTTCACCGGTATTACAATTTCTTCCTCTTCATATGTTACTGTTATTTCTGTTTCCCCTTCTTGTATCCCTTTGATTTCCCCTTGATGTACTTTCGCTATTTCAGAATCAGCTATTTCCCATTTTGCAATCTGTGTAACATCCTCTTCCGTACCATCCGTAAAAGATGCGTGAACCGTTATCTTTTGTATCTGATTGACCTCTAATTCTATCTCTTCATCCGACGCGTTTAGCTTTAATTGTTTTGCAAGTTTACTATCCTTTTTGATTAACTCTTCTAGCTGGTTGGTAGTTGGCATTTCTTGAGACCTTGCATAATTAAATGGCGCTGAAGGAATCAATAGCGACAACATAAGCATGAGTATTAAAAGCTTCCTAAACCAGTTCACAACAAACCTCTCCCTCAATAAAAAAGTTATATCTAATTACCCTCATCCTAAACTTTTAAAAAAACAATAATATTTCATCAACGAAAACAACCACTTCCTTTCATTACACGTCTATACACATCCCGATCATTCGTGCTGAAGCAACTCTTCCAAACGATATGGAATCAATTTGTTCTCTACATTCGCTACCTCTTCTTGCGTTGGCTTTTTGATCGTCACAGAGTCAGACATTGACTCATACATGACAAACAGCAAACAGTAATACTCCTCTTCTGTTATCCCATCAGGGAAAGCCCTCTTGACCATGTTGTACATGCCTTCTAAATGTGTCGATAGCGTATTACTCATGTTTGCACCTCCTTGGAGACTGGGTTCTTCCGCTAGGCTACTGCAAAAAAATCAGCCAGATTTCACTCTGACTGATTTCGTCCACGCCTACTCTCCTATTGTTTTTTTGCCTTATTCATCCCAACCGCTTCACCATAAACCCCAATGACTGGCTGGTACGCCTGACGATCATTTAATTTCCCCTGATCGACGACTGGCTGCGGGCGATTTTCTTTCCACGTAAGCTGACTATACACATGACCTGTCGCAGTCGGCATCGTGACGAGGATGTCTTTCACCTGATCGGCATTGCCATCTGTAATGGCGAGCTTCGGAAGAATACCACTGTCGTGCTTTCCTACAGAGATAAACGTCTGCTGATTATCCTTCCCTTCCCGAACCACGACACGCAAGTTATGGGCCGTCTGATTCATCGATACGCCCATCTTATCGCCTACAAGGAAAATGTGATCCTTGATGTTGTCCCCCGTCACGTCTGCATACTTCGAGTCGAGGACAAAGGTACTATCGCTGCTCATACTGAAGCCGCTATTGATCGTCACATCTGTCGACGGCATATTGTCCCAGTCTGCTTTTTGAACCGTTACCTGTAAAAGCTGCGGTTGTTTGTCGACGACGTTCCACACACTTGTCGCCACTGCTAAACGATCCTCTGTGTTCAGCCCATGCAGGATTTGCTTGCCCATGTAACGCAGGTTGCCTTTCGCATCACGGAAGGGCACCAGCTCCACCAGCTTTTCTGTATATCCATTCGTTGCCTTTTGCAGCTTTCCATTGGCATGATAAATCCCTTGCTTCACGTACGTAGCCTTATTGTCCGATATATCTACTGTGCTCGTCGCTTTTGTTTTTGTGTTCGTTACTTTTGCCACAAATCCATCGACAAATTGTATGGTGAACGGGATATTTTGCTCTGGTTGCAATAAGACTACCGGCGCAAACGCTTGCGATTGGGTGCCGCTCGCTTGAACGGGGTCAGCCCCAACACCCGAAGCCATGAAAACCGTGCCGCTGCAAAGAACTGCCGCCATCATCGTTTTATGCCATGCTTTCATCCTATTCTCCTCCTTCGTATAGATAACATCCAACTCCTATCCTACATTTTTAAACGAATTGGCTAGGTCAATTGTTGCTAGTACAATGTTCCCTGTTCTCTCGCACTTTTTTCCTGTATAAGGTAGCTTAGAGCATGTTCGTTCGTTCATGAAAAGCTCAAAAACGGGTTTTTTTACCGTTTTGCAACAAATTTGCGGGATGGGCAAGCTACAATATAGTCAAATGGATGCAGCAATAGAAAGGAACATTTGAAATGAAAAAGGCTTGGCTCGTAACGACAGCACTCTGCGCCTCGCTTGTTAGCGGTTGCGGACTCACAGATACACCCAATGAATTGATGCGCGCCCCGTCAGCAGACGGCGATCAAAAATCGATCAATCAGGCCGTCATGCAATTTTTGCCGGCTGGGTCACAATTATCTGTTCCTCTTCATCCCGCAGAAGCCAGTGCCGTCTCCCTACAGGATCTAAACGGAGATGGGGTTGCAGAGGTCGTCGCTTTTTACAAAACCGAAAAAACCGATTATGAAATCGGTGTGCTTGTGCTTACCCAAAAGCAAGGAAACTGGGAAAAGCTCTCCTCCTTTACGGGTGTCGGCAGTGAACTGGATTACGTCTCCTTTCAAGATCTCACAGGGGACAAAATTCCGGAAATGCTGATTGGAATGGGCGGCGGCGAAGATTTGAACAAGGAGCTCTCCGTTTATTCGCTAGCGAATAATATGACCCAGGAATTGATGAAGCAGCCCTATACCATTATGGCCGTAGGCGATTTGACAGGAGATAGTCAGGCGGATCTCGCTCTCGTTGTTCTCGATAAAAATAACTTCACATCCAAAGCCGAGCTGTATGGGGCGACGAACGGCACAATCGCCAAAAAGACGGAGCTAGCCCTTGACGGATATGTGAATGGCTACTATCAGGCTATCATCGGAAAAGCATCGCCAACACGAAACGGACTATTTATTGATGCTGGATTAGGTGCTCACTCTGCTTCCACTGAACTACTCCTCTGGGACAATGGACAACTGTCCAACCCTTTGGAAAAAATAGAAGGAGAGATGGACCTGACGTTCAAGCCGTATTCTTTGGAAAGTGAAGATATCAACGGTGATGGCATCATCGAGATCGGCACAAAGATTCAACCCGCTGGGACAGAGGATTTAGCCATGGCAGAAATCCCTTGGGTCTCCTCCTACTTCCAATGGGACGGGAAAACGGGCTTGAAACACATCGAGGATCATTATCAAAATTACTCACAGGGCTTTGACCTCAAGATTCCGGCAAAATGGGGCGAAAAGTACACCATCTCCATCAACCATGATACGAATCCACTTCTAGTCCGATTCCAATATTACGGTGCGAATGGGAAAAATAAGGCGGAATTACTAACGCTGCAAAGCATTCCACAAAACGAATGGATCAAATTTGAAAGCGGATTGAAGCAAAAGCAAGTTCCCTACATTTTGCTGAAGGAAGAGGGCAAACAAGTTTTGATCGCCATTTTACCGCAAACAACCCCTACCCTTGGAAAGGCTGCTCTCGCGGAATATCGATCCATGCAGCTTACCGCGGAGGAGATTCGTCAGCTCTACAAACCGATGACGAACCGGGAATAAAGTGAAATAGTAAATCCTTATCAAGGAGATTTGCCCAATGAAGGTTCTATTACTGGAAGACGAGAAATCCATCCGGGATTTTGTGCGCATCAATCTCAAGCGCGAGGGCTATGAGGTGATCGAGGCTGGCACCGGAGAAGAAGCACTTGATCTCGCAGATCAACAAACGGACATCGTCATCGCAATTCTCGACGTCATGCTCCCCGGCATTGATGGCTTCGAAGTATGTGGGCAGCTACGAAAAAAATATCCGCGTCTCGGGATCATTATGTTGACGGCGAAAAGCCAGGAGCTGGACAAAGTCATGGGTCTCGAATTCGGGGCGGACGATTACGTCTCCAAGCCGTTTAGCCCTGCGGAACTGCTGGCCCGTGTCAAAGCGTTGCACCGCAGATTGACACCCATTCCTGAAGCCGAGGACAAAAATGAAATTAACATTGCCCCCTTCAGACTATTGCTCGATGAACGAAAGCTTATTCGGGTGGAACAAGAAATTGACCTCACGCCAAAAGAATTTGCCATCATCAAATTACTCGCAGAAAATGCGAACAAAGCCATCAGTCGGGACGAGATTTTGACAGCGGTTTGGGGTCAATTTTTTGTCGGGGACTTAAAAATCGTTGATGTGAATATCCGCCGAATTCGGCAAAAAATCGAGGACGATCCGGCTCATCCAGCTTTCCTGGAGACAGTCTGGGGGTATGGCTACCTGTGGCGAAAGGACGTCCCAGATGAAAGGCATTAAGAGTAGGCTGGTTCTTCATTTCGGCCTGATCCTCCTTCTGATCGTGTTGCTTTTGGAGGGACTGTTTTACTGGGCCGTTCATACGTATTACATCGGGACTGCGACCGAAGCATTAGTGACCCGCAGCACGACTTTCACCAATTTTATTAACAAGTACGCCACTGGCTATCGGTTAAAAGACAAAGCACGATACATTTTGGAGAATGTTTCGAATCAGGAATACGCCAAAATTGAGGTCTTGGACCCAGGGGGAAAGGTCATTCTCAACTCCTACGGCTTTCAGACCAGCGAGATTATCAATACCCCTGATGTGATGGATGCCCTCAAGGGGCAAAGTGGTCTCTACATTGGGAAAAGCCCACAGTCGCGGGAGCGCGTCATCGCGGTGTCCAACCCGCTTACGTACAGCGGAGAATTTGTAGGTGTTCTGCGGTACACGATCTCTGCTGAACCGCTCTACCAAGCAGTAAATCGCATTGCCCTGTACGGCGCTGGCGTTGGGACAGGCGTAGTCATCCTGGCTTTTGCACTCAGCCTGCTCATGGCAAAACGAATCGTTGACCCTATCGAAGATTTAACCAACGCGGCTAAACAAATGGCAGAAGGAAATTTTTCTGTCCGCGCTCCAAAACGATTCGATGATGAGGTAGGAACTCTCGCGGATACTTTCAATTACATGGCAACGGAGATCGGGAAAAACGAAAAGCTGAAAAATGACTTCATCTCCTCTGTCTCCCATGAGCTGCGTACCCCACTTACGTCGATTAAAGGGTGGGGCGAAACACTCATTTCGGGTGGTTTGGAAGAACCTGAGGAGACGATGCTCGGTCTGGAGGTCATCTCCAAGGAGACAGATCGTTTGATCGGGCTCGTCGAGGAATTGCTCGATTTCTCGAAGTTTCAATCCGGTGAGATGAAATTGTCTCGTGTACCCATGGATGTCCGGGAGCTTCTCCAAGATTTGCATCTTCAATTTTCAGTACGTGCCCATGCAAAACAAATCGAGTTGAAGCTGGAGACTCCCCCCACCCCACTTATCGTTATGGGAGACCCGAATCGGCTGAAGCAAGTATTTGTGAATCTATTGGACAACGCGTTAAAATTCACGCCACAAAATGGCTCGATCGTTATCGCAGCTTCCTTGTCAGCTGATAGGCTTCTTGTCACCGTCACGGATACTGGCGAAGGCATTAACCCGGAAGACTTGCCGCATGTCACAGAAAAGTTTTTCAAAGGACGCTCCAAACTCTCCGGCAGTGGTCTGGGATTGGCAATCTGCAAAGAGATCATTCAGCTCCATGCCGGGCGGTTTTCGGTCAGCAGTGCCCTTGGTCAAGGAACATCGATTATGGTGGATTTACCGTTGTTGGCGAATCAATAAGCAGGAAGAGCGAATCGCTCTCCTGGAGAAGATATGACAAAAAAACTCACCCTTGCCGCATTGATATATGTGGCGTGGATGAGTTTTTTGCTGTTGGAACACGCTATTAGAAGCTATTTTGAATAACCAATTGATCCAAGCCGAAACGGGAAGTCGAATAAGCTTGCACGCTTGCTTTCCCCAAAGTCAGCATGAGTGTTGGCAAATAGCGGGATGGGATGTTCAGCTCTTTAATGAGCGCATCACGGTTGTATCCACCCATTGGGCACGTGTCGTATCCTTTTGCTTTTGCCGCCAGCATGAGCTGCATCGCTGCATAGGACGAATTACGGATTGCTTCATCACGCGCGATTTCCGGGTTGTTATTGTACGCCCCTTCGATTTGTGCGATCATGTTCTCCCGCACTTGCTCTGTAACGTAACCTTTTGCCAATGCTTCGTCATAAACAGGACGAGCAGACTTGTGAGCTTCCAAATCGCCGAGAATGATGATCGTAGCGTAAGCATCCACTACCTGCTGCTGGTTGTATGCAATTGGGAGCAGTTTTTCTTTGATCGCAGGATCAGTTACGACGAGAAAACGCCAATGCTGCAAATTCCAAGCCGATGGCGCACTTGCTGCAAGACGCAGAATTTCGTTCAGCTCGCCTTGTGGAATTTTTCCATTCGGATCGTATTTACGTACGCTGTGACGGGCTTCCATTACCTGTTCAGCGGTAATTTTCAGTTCTGTATTCATGATTGAATCTCCTCCATACTGTATAGTACGCTGTTAAAAAGATACTACTTACTTTATTATCGTTACAAACATTTTGCAATTACTTTTTACATTTTGCTTCATACTTTATTGTTTGGAGGCACTCTCGATGAAATACACGGATAACATTGTCATCGTCACTGGCGGTGGCCAAGGCATCGGACGGGCTGTCGCCACTATGTATGCTGCCGAAGGAGCACATGTCGTCATCGCCGAGTACAATCGTGCTGCGGGAGAGGAAACGGCATCGCTAATCAACTCGACAGAAGCAGTGAAAGGTACTGCACACTTCGAGAACATCGACGTCAGCGTACCAGCGCAGATCGAACAATTGATGAGAACCGTCGATGAACGCTGGGGGCGACTCGATGTCTTGATCAACAACGCGGGCTTGTCTGTATGGGAATCTCCCTATGAACTGACCGTTGAAGCATGGGACCATATCTTGAACACGAATTTGCGCAGTGTTTTTCTCGCATCGAGAGAAGCTGCCAAAATCATGCGTCGCCATGGTGGAGGGGCTATCCTTAATCTTTGTTCGACGCGGGCGCACATGTCTGAGCCACACTCGGAAGCATACGCGGCTTCAAAAGGAGGCATTTTATCCTTAACACATGCGCTTGGTGTCTCACTCGGCCCCGATGGGATTCGCGTCAACGCGATCTCTCCCGGCTGGATTGAGCACCGCGATTATACCGCTCTTCGTCCCGGTGATCATGCCCAGCATCCGGTAGGTCGCGTAGGAACACCCGACGATATTGCCCGTGCATGTCTATTTTTGACACAAAAGGACAACGATTTCATTACGGGTACTGAGCTGATTATAGATGGCGGAATGACCCGCAAGATGATATACGAACCATAAGCTAAACCAATGTCCTCCCTCTTGAATATGTTGTGCTAACAAGAGAAAAAGGAGGAGTTGTATGCCATTTGAAGAGGAAGACCTCAGAATTCTCGCCCTATGGCTTTTGGCAATCGGGTATCTGATTCTTGCCTTTACCGAATTGGCAGCGCTAGAGATTTTTTAAAAAAGAAGGGCCGCTCGCTTCCAAATGGAATGAGCGGCTTTTTCGTACGTATCGTCTTACCAAGTCACAAAAGGCGGTGAGCCTGGTGCTTGGTGCTGAATTTGTTGCAAAATCGGATAACCGTACGCGAGAATAATCAGGAAGGCGACCAATCCGATCCAAACTGGCCAGCGTTCCAAAATTTTTGGAACTTCTTGCGTTGTCTCTGTCTCGGCAATCGGATATTCTGTATTGCCTTTTGGTGCGTAGAAAGTCAGATACAGCAAGATCAGGATCAAGAGAATCGCAGATACGAACAACAGTCCTCCACCGAAAGCCATCAAGCGCTGGTAATCCATCCAGCCCAGAGCTAACGGGTGATCCATATACGTTGTGTAGTCCGTGCGGCGTGGCGCCCCTTGCAAGCCCATCGTGTGCATAGCGAGCGACATCAAGAACATTCCTACTGCCCAGAAAACCGTTTGCACCATTCCCATCCGATTCGCAGTCTTGGTCAACTGCCTTCCGGTCAATGCTGGAATTAGCCAAAAGGTGACACCGAAGAAGGTGAGCGCAACAGCTGCTCCTACTGTGATGTGGAAGTGACCGGTAACCCAAATCGTATTGTGCACGACCGCGTTAATCTGGTTACTTGCGTTAATAATTCCCCCAGCTCCGCCAGGAATGAAGAACAGCATTCCTACAAATGGAGCAAAGAAACGTACGTCTGTCCAAGGCAGTTTTTTGAACCAACCAAAAAGTCCAACTCCGCCTTTTTTACGTCCAGTTGTTTCAAAAATAGCAAACATCGAAAATGCTGTCATCAAAGACGGGATTACAACAATCAGCGTCAGTGTCACGTGGATCATTTTCCATGCCGGTGAGATTCCCGGCTCCATCAATTGGTGGTGGAACCCGACAGGAATTGAGAACAACAGCAGGCAGATAAAAGCGAGTCGACTGAGCGAATCACTGAAGATGTGACCGCCAATGATTCTTGGTAAACATACATACCAAGCCATATAAGCAGGTAATAGCCAGAAATAAACGAGTGGATGACCGAAAAACCAGAACAGCGTACGGCTGAGCATGATATTAATCGTAGGAACCAACCCGAGTGACCACGGGATGAGTTGGAACAGAACCTCCACCGCTACTGGAATTGTCGCAGTAATCCACAGAATGTAAGTTGTGACTCCCATGTAGAGGAACAGTGGAGACGTTTTCCCTTTATTTTCGCGTTTCCATTTGCGATAGCTGGCAAAAACCCCGAATCCCGCTAGCCAGCTGCCTACTACGAGCAAGGCAGAACCAATGTAAAAGTACGGAGATGCTTTCAGTGGTGCGTAGAACGTATAAAGGACAGAGGCTTCATTCAACAGAATGGTGACAACAGCCATCAACGTCCCTAGCGTCATGAGAATCCAGCCGGCCCATCCAAATTTCAGGGCGGCTCCGTGCAAGGAACCACCTGTCGTGCGGGCGACTCCTGAGAAAATAAATCCGACGATGAAGTACGTGGTAAAAATAAGTGCCATCAACACGCCATGAGCGGTCAAAATTTGATAGTAATTTGTCCAGCTCGGTAGTTCCATGATTCCACCGCGAACCATTCCCTGTACCATCCCAGCCACAGCTGCCAAACCGAATGCAATATAAGCTACCCACACATAGGCCAAACTAAGCCTTGCCGCAGAACGCTGAACCGGGACATGGGGGAGTGTATCTTCGACCTTCCGTGCGATTACCATAGGATTCACCTACCTTTATTTCACAATAATTGTGGTCGCCATTACCTGATGACCTGCGCCACAGTATTCGTTACAAAGGATCAAATACTCACCTGGCTTGTCAAACGTGTGTGTCGCCGAGCTGATGTGTCCAGGCAGAACCATGAAGTTAATGTTGGTCTCTGGAATCTGGAATCCGTGAATAACGTCTGGACTTGTGACGTGGAAATTCACCGTTGCGCCAATTGGTATTTCCATCTTGGTCGGAGAGAAGCCGAAAGCAAATGCTGTCATGTAAGCGTCGTATTCGTTGTCTCCTACCTGTTTCAAGCCTGGTTTATCAAAAGGAGGCGTCTCCGTAACCTTCTCCGGATCAATCATTTCCATATTACTTGGCGGAGCCATCCCCATGGCAAACGCATTGACGCACAACAATACAATAAATAAGGCCAAACCGCCTGCGCCAAGCATCAACCAGATTTTTTCATATCGATGCAAATGCATAAGTACCCTCCTTTACTTCCTTATTACGCCCTATCCAGGAAAAGCCCAAATACACCCAACCAACCGACTAGAATGATACCTCCGACGATCAGAACCGCGACAAACGTTCCCTTCAAGTCTTCCTGGTCCGTTTGCAGCTTGCTGGACTTTGATTTCTTGCCTTTCTCCGCCTTGTCAACTTGCGTCTCCATCGCGCTCTTCTCCTTTCCTACGTGCCTCATGGGCGCGGTGTAGTTTTCACGCCTTCATTCTACCGCTGGAACCCCTTGGAAGTAATTCGGGGAAATCCCCTAAAATGTTCCGGGAAACCCCTGATTTCGACCTTTTTATGACCATTTTTGGTCACAGGTTCGACACAAAAAAAGACGACCCCGTATTGGGATCGTCCTTACTCAAAATCCAGCCAGCCCTTCTTTATCGCATACCGCACCAAATCAGGCCTCGTACGCAGGTGGAGCTTTTCCATAATATGCGCTTTATGCGATTCTACCGTCTTGACGGAAACAGTGAGCTGTTCGGCAATTTCCTTGTTGCTAAAGCCCTTTGCGATCAAGACCAGCACTTCTTTTTCCCGATCAGTCAGGATGTCGTACTTGGCCTGCTCTTCACCGTTCTTGACCATTTGAAGAAATTCCTCGATTAGAGATTTCGTCGCAGATGGATACAAATACGCCATGCCCTGATTGACCGAGCGGATCGCCGTGATCAAATCGAGGTCAGGGGCGCTTTTTAAAATATAGCCGGCAGCACCAGCTTGCAGTACCCGAAACAAGTATTCCTCGTCATCATGCATCGTAAGCACGAGCACCTGAATGTCTGGTGCCGTTTCCTTCAGTCTGGCCGTTGCCGTCAAGCCGTTTTCCCCAGGCGGCATGCTCAAATCCATCAGGACGACGTTGGGCCGGACCTCCCATGCTTTTTCACATGCCTCTTTTCCGTCAGCCGCATATCCGACGACTTCCATGTCCTCCTGAGCGTTGATCAGCATCCCCAGCCCAGAGCGTACAATCGCATGATCATCGGCGATCAAGACACGAATGCTCATCCTCTACCCCCTCCTTCGGCACCGGAATTCGGACGATCACCGTCGTTCCTTCCTCGGGTGCGGAGCGAATATCAACGGTACCACCAAGCAGCTGGGCACGCTCCTTCATGCCAAACACACCGAGACCTTTGCCGATTTTCAATGTTTTCTCTACTTCAAATCCTACGCCGTCATCCACAATCGTGACGACAATTTCCTTCTCCCTATTCTCGAACATGATTCCTAGATGGCTCGCCTTTGCGTATTTTGCCGTATTAGTCATAGCTTCCTGTACAATCCGGTACAGTGCTGTTTCCATCGCAGCAGAGTATCTGCGTTTTTCCCCCTGAACATGCAGCTCCACCTGGATGTGAAACGTCTTTTCCACCCGTTTCATCAACGAACGTAAGGCAGGCAGTAAACCGAGATCATCCAGTGCAGATGGACGCAGCTCCAGTGCCATACGCTTCACTTCCTCCATCGCCTTGGAAGTCATATTCACCAATTCCGCGACATGCTGCATAACCGGCTCGCTCAATTCTCGTTGCCTGACTACGTTTAATCCCACTAAAATACTATAAAGCGCCTGCCCTACGCCATCATGCAGCTCCCGGGCGATGCGCTTTCGCTCTTCTTCTTGTGCTTGGATCGCAAAATTCGTCAGCTTGTACTGGTAGCGCTCTTTTTCCACTCGCTGTTGCGCAGACATATCACGCAAAATCATGACCAGCTTCCCCTGCGATTCATCCTCTAATCTCGCTGAGCTTGCAGCGACAGGGTAATCCACACCCGATTTCGTTCGGAGCCTCATTTCGAATGAAGGCATTTGCACGCGCTTAAAAAAGCAATCCGCGCAGCTCGTTTCTTCCATACACGTTGCCATTCCGAGACACAGCTCGCAAATATGTTTATCTCGAATTAGCTCTTCTTCTGTCCAGCCCGTCATCTGCTCCAACGCAGCATTGGCTTTTACGATTCGTCCCTCCTGATCAATCACCAGGATCGCATCGCTGACGTTGGCAAAGATGGACTGCATCAGGGAAAGCACTTCACTCGACGTACCCATGGCTCCTCCTTTTGAGACAATCATCCTAACGTTATTGTAAAGTTTCCATAAAAGAAAGTGTATCAGGGAATTCCCTGAACATAAGAAAACGGGACAGCAAATGCCATCCCGTGCTTTCTCTTACTCTACTACGATTTTTTCAGCGGTGCCGATAGGAGGCAGGCTCTTCGTCATCATTGGGCCGTAGAAGGCAACTACTTGCATATCCTCTTTCAGCTCAGCTGGCGAGAGTACCTTGTTGTCTCGCGCATTGATGATCACCGTTTTTTCGGTAATGTTCAGGTTGATTTTTTCTTGGGAGGTTCCGGTAATACCGCGACCCTCTACGAGCATTTTGTAGTTGCCATCTTTGTCAGCAGAGATGCTCGCTACTTTTCCCGCTGTTCCCAGGATGTCCTGAGTCTCCAAGCCGCCTTTTACCGTAATGCTGAGCGCACTCGTTTGTGGCGGCAAGCTCATTGCCATGAATTTCTCGGTCGTAGCATCTACGGCCATACCCAGCTTCAAGTCTTCTGGCTTCAGTACTTTACCAGCTTCATCCGTAATTTTGGTGTCTGCTGTCAGGTGCAGGATGATGCCAGACTCATAGATGTTCAATGTAACCGAGTAGCCTTTATCGGATTTGTTGATGTTCGTAATGGTACCCGTACGCATAGGAGCGATTTCGTCCTCCACTACAGTCACTGTATCATCGGTTACATTCACGTCTGCTTGCAGGATTTCGTCTACGAATTTAACTGGCACATAGGTGCTGCCATTCAGTACGCGAGGCTCTGCTCCCAGCGTTTTGTACATTTTTGCGAAAGGATAGCGATCCTCTCCTTCTTTTGCGTAGCTGGTAATCGCGCCTCTTTGCACTTCTGCTGCTTTTTCCTTGTCGTTCCAGCTTACTTTGAAACCAAGAGCTTCAGCAACAGGACGAAGTGGAACCAGTACGGTTTGTTGACCTTTATCGAAGATCGCATCCTGTGCGATTGCCTGACCGTTTATGTTAACAGAAAGCTCTTTTACTGGTTCGGAGGTTGCGGATACCACGCTAGTTCCCAAAGCGGCCAGTGCCGCGATTGTCATCATACCTGTACGGAATCTTTTCATATTGTTTATGCCTCCAATGTGCTTGTTTGTTTTTGTGTGTCTCTATTCATTGGACGGCACCCTTTCAGAAACGTTTCAACAAATTTTTCATAGATGCGTAAATCCTTCATGTATAAGCGAAAAACATCACGGCTGGCTTGGGATCGGGTTGCTTGGGACTTGGTCCGTTCGCGGCATCGGTACATCGGGCTTGCCTGATGGATTGTCGTACAAATAAGTCGGTACCTTGCCGACAATCAGGGCTTCGGAGACTGGGATTTGTGTAGTGACCGTCTGTTGCTTGGTCGCAAACGGGATAATGACCCGCAAATCGACTTCGACGTGAATGTAGACAGTCACCAGCACCATATTGATCCCGGCTTGCTTCAGGCCTGTTTCCAGCTTCGTTTTGACGGCGCCAATCGGAACGAACGACACCGGAATATCAGGCCCAATGTGCTCCAGAAAGACGTTTTTGGTAGCCAAGCCTAGTGGTATGGTTGTCTGGACGTGCTCCTGCTCGAATTCCTTCAAGCGATTTTGAATACGGGCAGTCGTTTCCCCCACAATCCGGGAATACTCTTTGAAATTAAAATTCACCGCTTTGATGCTACCACTCTCGTCTTTCTCCATGATGACTACTTCGTTGACGTCGACACCCTGCTGGGTCATGCGTTTGGTGACTGCATCGGTAATCGCGAGCTTGGCGACCTGCTCTGCCTTGGCCTGGGCAATCAGCATCAACGTCGGCTCCACCCTGCGTTCCACAACGATAAACAAAACAATCAATACTACAAAGATTAGCAGGATCCCAGCAAAAATTCTCCTTCTGCGTCTTTTCCATCCTCCCCTTCTCACACGCACGATGGCCCCCTCTCCCCTTTGGCGGCTCGGTTAGTCAGGACGAACCGTACGCATAGCTGGGCTTTTTTCTTTGCTTGTGCGCTGTCTGCCACCGGTAAGCACCCCACCGATTCCCGCGACAAACGTAGGAACTCCCGCCGTGACTAAAATTAATGCCCAATCGCGCAGATTCAGATCCGTTGTTTTGAAGATCGGCTGGAGTGCCTCCATGTATACGACACCGATCACGAGCACGATCGACGAAAGTACGGCCCAAACGAGGTATTTGTTTTCAAATACATTGCGGTGAAAAACACTGTATTGACTCCGGCAATCGAAAACGTGAATCAGCTGCGCCATCACCAACGTGACGAAAGCGACCGTTTGGGCATGCACCAAGTCATTCGGATTCTCTTTGAGAGTCAGCCAGAACGCGAGCAGCGTCATGGCCCCGATGAGAAAGCCACGGCTAATAATTTTCCAGCCCAACCCTCGGCTGAATATGTTCTCTGCCTTGTTGCGCGGCTTCTGATACATCGTATCTTTTTCCGCCTGATCGATGCCCAGCGCCATGGCCGGTAAACCATCCGTCACGAGATTGACCCACAAGATCTGGATCGGCACCAAAGGCAAAGGAAGCCCGAGGAGCATTGCAAAAAACATGACGAGAATCTCGCCCACGTTGGACGCCAGCAAATAACGGATGAATTTTCGGATGTTGTCATAGATGTTACGCCCTTCCTCGACGGCTGCTACAATCGTGGCGAAGTTATCATCGCGCAGCACGAGATCGGCCGCTTCCTTCGTCACATCCGTACCGGTAATCCCCATCGCGATCCCAATGTCTGAGGTCTTAATCGCAGGAGCATCATTGACACCGTCCCCGGTCATGGCGACAACATGTCCTTGGCTTTGCAGGGCACGGACGATCCGAAGCTTGTGCTCAGGAGACACACGGGCATAGACAGTCACTCGCTCCGCATACTCTGCGAGTTGCTCATCTGACATGCCATCCAGCTCCCGCCCCTCCAATACTTCTCCGTAGCCACGCATCAAACCAATCTGACGGGCGATTGCTTCTGCTGTCACCTTATGGTCGCCTGTAATCATGACTGTCTTGATCCCTGCTTGATGGCAAAGATCGATCGCTGGACGCACCTCTTCACGCGGTGGATCGATCATCCCGGCCAATCCGACAAAGACAAGATTGTTTTCCAGAGAGCCAATCGGCTGTCCCGGGCGATAGCCTTGCAGTGTCTTATAGGCGAAGCCTAGTACGCGCAACGCTTTGCCCGCCATGTGTTCCGTTTGCTCCAGTACCTGGTGACGAAGCGTTGCGGAGAGTGGAATGAGCTCACCCTTCCACAAAATATGTGTCGATCTCGCCAGCAATGCCTCTGCCGCGCCTTTGGTCAGCAGGGAATACACACCGTCCGTCCCCTTTTCGACGACGGACATCATTTTGCGGTCAGAATCAAAGGGGAGCTCCTCCACACGCTGTCCCTGATTCTTTGGGGTGGTACGCTCTGTATTACCGCCCAATGCCTTCGCGGCAAGCACCTTGAGAGCACCTTCAGTCGGGTCGCCTATGACTTGCCAAAAGCGTGATGCCTTGCCCATTCCAAGCAAATTGCGCGTGCTTTGCTCCTCGCATGTCAAACGGGCATTGTTGCATCGGTCTGCGATTCGGATCATTTGCGTGAGAGCCCCGTCACGGGCGGGAGATACCATTTTCCCCAGGTAGTGAAAGGCTCCCTCTGGTGCGTAGCCGCTACCGCTCACCTCATACGTGGAATCGCTGTGCCACACTTCGGTAACGGTCATTTTATTTTGAGTCAGGGTCCCTGTTTTGTCGGAGCAAATAACAGAGGCGCAGCCCAACGTCTCGACTGATGGCAGCTTGCGTACGATCGCATTGCGGCGGATCATCCTTTGGACGCCAAGCGCTAGCGCGACAGTCACAATCGCCGGCAAGCCTTCCGGAATCGCCGCAACTGCGAGACTCACCCCGGCGAGGAACATCGTAAACAGCTCATGACCATGCCAGACACCAGCAGCAATGACCACAATCGTCAACAGCAGTGCGACGACCACAAGAATCTTGCCCATTTGCTCCAAGCGCAGCTGCAAAGGCGTTTCTGCTTCTTCCGCTGTATTCATCAAGTGCGCGATTTTCCCAATTTCTGTGCTCATCCCTGTCGCTACGACGATACCGCTCCCTGTTCCTCCGGTCACCATCGTACCCATGAACGCGAGATTTTTTTGGTCGCCAAGCGGTACAGTGGAGGCCTGGGCTGTCTCCAGTCTTTTCACGTTTTTTCCGACGGGAACAGACTCTCCTGTCAATGCAGACTCCTCTACCTCTAGCCGATTGGCCGAAAGCAAACGCAAATCTGCGGGAACACGATCCCCGGCCTCCAATTGCACCAGGTCACCAGGTACCAGCCGCGAAGCCGGTATCATGGAAATGTTACCACCTCGGATGACACGCGCCATCGGGGATGCCAGCTCCTTTAGCGCTTGCAAGGATCGCTCAGCCTTGGCCTCCTGAATAAAGCCGAGGATGCCGTTAATGAGGATGATCGCAATAATCGCAATCGCATCCAGGTACTCTCCGAGGAAGTACGAGATCAATGTTGCAATGAACAGGATGAGCACCATAAAATCCTTGAACTGATCAACAAAGACCGAGTAGAGAGGCTTTCGCTTTTGTTCAGCCAACTGGTTGGCACCTTGTTTAGCCAGTCGCCGCTCCGCCTCCTGCTGAGTCAACCCTTGCGCAGCATCACTATGAAGGGCTTCGGTCACGTCGGCCGCCGCCAGCGTGTACCATTTTCGAATTGGCTGTGTATCCACCTACATCTCCTCCATCCACATCTCACTCATTTTCATGTGTATGCAGACGAGCTAGAAAATAAAACAACCCGTCCATTTATCTGGACGGGTCCGTGTTAGTTTGTCGGTTATTTCAAACTTTTGGCTACACCAATGCAAATCAACAAAATCGGCGGCAGCCAGGTGAGCCGCGTCAGCCAGCTGGCTTTTCCTGCACGGCTGCCGAGAGCAATTCCTACCACAAGAAGCAAGGCACTCATCACTGCGATACAGAGAGCGACAAGCAGTGGCGAGTATCCCAAAAACGTAAGGCTGATGCCTGCGCCGAAAGCATCCAAAGACAGAGCAAGCCCCAACATGACGGCCTCCCAGCCCATAATATGCCCAGAACGGTCAGTATCGGCTTTGGACGGATCTTTTAAAATCTGGATCATCACACCAAAAATGCGGAACTGCGACAATAATACGATGGGTTCCTGCTCTTCCTGTTTTTCTTCGGCTATAACGGCGTTGTTGCTCGCAGCAGTAGACTCCTGAACCTCTGTCCCTGACCTTGTCGCAATCAGCCGCCACAGAGTAAACAAGCCCATGAGGATCAAGACCGCGGCACCAATATACTTGCCAATATCGGGTGTTAACCATTCGGTGAGGGATGAGCCTACGAGCATGACACCATATACAACAGCAAACGAACAACCAGAAACGACAACGAGCGACAAAAAGGGCATTCTCATGTTCCGTAAACCATACGTCAATCCTACACTGACACTGTCCATGCTGATGGCCAGGGAAACGAGCAGGAGTGCGAGCCATCCGCTCATATGTGGTCACCTCTTTCCCATTGCCTATTAGGTATACGCGAAAAGCTCCGCTGATGTGCCAAGAAACGAATAAGGTTTGACTACGAATGTTGAAAACGAATATTGCCATACCACTTGGGAACTGTTACTATTAAATTAAACAACGTTTAAAACATTATTTAACAAAACACTCTTACTTTCAATAAAAAGGAGGTTGGTCATGTCACAGGCAGATAAAAACAGCGAAACGAAAGCGAAAATTTTGCAATCGACACTTGCTTTAATCAAGATGGAAGGCTTCGAGAGTGTGACAGTGCGGAAAATCGCAGCGGATTCCGGTACAAACGTAGCTTTGGTTAACTACTATTTCGGTTCCAAGGATAGGCTCATCAATGAAGCCCTCAGTGCCTTTCTAGGAAGCTTTACACCTACATTTGATATCTTGGATAACACCTCACTGCTTCCCCAAGAACGACTCAAGCAGTTTTTAATGAGCTACGTGCAGATCATCCAGCAATATCCCGAGCTGGTTTCCCGAATCTTCTCACTTGGTGGCGCTGTATTTACCTCTCAATATGAATACGGTCAATTTCTCAAAAGCATCGGGTTTGTGAAGATTGCGGGAGTTTTGAAGGAAATTACCCACGAAGAAAACCATGAGGTTCTCATGATGATGATCATGCAGTTGTTTGGAGCGATATTTCTTCCTGCCTTGCTCAAATCGATATTGTCTACAGGCGCTGGCATCGAGGTCGCTTCGGTAGACCAACAGATTGATTTGTTATTCGGACGCTATTTTCATGAAAAATAGGAAATAGGGGGAGAGACAAATGGGCTTTTTGCGAAAATATTGGCCTGACCTCGGGTTGTTGGTGGCAATAGGTGTTGGTCTGCAAGTCATGCTGCAATGGGGCACCATTCCTGCTATTGAGCGGCTGTTGTGGCTGAGCTTCATCGCCATTCTTGTTCATCAGTATGAAGAGTATCGTTGGCCCGGATATTTTGCCGGACTGTTTAATGGTTTGATTTTCAAAAGCAGCCATCCAGAGCGATACCCGTTGAATCCACAATCTGCGATGATCATCAACCTGGTCATTGCCTATGTTTTTTATCTGGTCCCCCTCTTGTTCCCGACGGTCATCTGGCTCGGTTTGGCACCGATTCTCATGGGCTTCTTCCAGTTTATCTGGCATGGAATTTTTGCGAATATAAAAGCGAAAACGCTCTACAATCCGGGCTTGTTCGCCGTTATCCTTTTCCACATTCCGATCGGGGTATGGTATATCCGGCATATCATCTCCACTGGCATGGTAACGACATCAGACTGGATCATTGGGACGAGCTACTTCATCGTTGCTGTGTACATTCTCATTGTGAAGGGGAATATGTGGCTAAAGAACGAAAATTCCCGTTATACCTTTACTCGTCAACAGTTGGGGCCTTACGTACACAAATCATAAAAACCAGCTCCTGAAAAGAAAAAGAAGAGGCCACTGTCGGCCTCTTCCTTTTCTTTTAACTATTTGATTTCAATCGGTACTTCCCACTTCACGTCGTGTTCCACCATATAGGTAGCGTAGGATACCGTGAGCTTTTTCGGTTGTTGCTTCAAGCGCGGAATCGTGATCTCACCTTTGATCTGTACTCGTCCGTCCTTGTCTCTGGTGCTTTCCGTACTCACTGCCGCAGGGTAAGTCTTCCCATTTTCATCCTTTACAGACCAATCGCGGTTCTCGACTATGCCTTTTCCTAATGTACCCTCTATGGTCATTACGGCCTCACCTAGATCTTCGCCGTTACCTGGCTCCCATGCAAAAGAAGAGAATGTAAAGGTACTACCTGTCTCATCCTTGAAAGTCGCACCTTTCTTGTCTAGTTCTGTTGGAACCAGATCAAATGTAGGCGAAGCCAGCTTTTTCTCATAAATTTTCTTTAGCTCAAGCTTTAATTTTTGTTCTCCCTGTATCGGGCCAAATGTATGCCACCAATTCAAGACATCGCCTTCTGGTCTTTCTTCCGCTTCTTCTTCTGTTCTTGGTGTGAAAAGAACATTCTCCTTTTTATCCAGCTCATCATCCAATGATTTCATATCCCAAGCTGCTACTATTTCTCCTTTTTCATTGGTGATTTCGTACATCATATTCTCTCCGGAAAAAGCAGGATCACGCTCTTTTTCTGTGATAATGGCCCCTTGCGGATTTTTCCGATCGTACAGGATCGACGTTCGTTCAACCTCCAAATAAGCTGATTTTGGGAAAGTGGTATCCAGCATGACCCGTGTCGCACTCGGGGAAAATTCGATATTTTTCAGCTCAATCCCGAGCCCTTGCGGCGATTGAAAAGCCGTATCCTGGAAGGCAACCGTTTTCGTCGCTTCCTTGGCTTTCTTCATATCGATCGGAACTTCCAATGACCATTTTCCTGTCTTATCAGCGATTTCTGTCTGCTCTAAATGCAAGGTCAGTTGGTCAGGAGTCGCCTCAGTTGATTCGAAGATTTCGTTCAAAAATCGCTCTGTGATGAAAAACTCTCCATGACTTCCCGAATTATCTCCTCCATCATCCTCGAACCAATCTTTTCCGTTCTGATCAATCAGCTTCGCATTCAAAACATGATCTTCAATCTTCTTGCCGCTCTCGTCGTACACATCATAGATGACTGCGATTCTCATCGAGTCAGCCAATAGCTCTTTTAACTCGACAGTAATTCCTTGATCGGTTACTTTTTGCTCAAGCTTTTGGACAAGGCCTTTATTGACAGCATTTTTCATACCGCTATCCGCATTTTTTTCAATCTGGAACAAGCTATTCACATAATTCGCAAACGTAGGTGATACAACCGTTCCAGTCACCACCAACGCGGTAAGTCCTGCTACTACCAATCCTGTCTTCTTCACAATATCCCAACCCCTTTGTCTTCTGGTTCGGGAGGAGTGCTTTCGCGTAGAACGTGGAGGAACTGCATCAGACAGCTTATCCATGACCTCATCTGTAAACGAATCGGGTACAAGAGCATCTGGAATGTCGGAAAAATCCACTTCTTGCATGCCTTCTACCCACTCTTGCAGGTGCTTCTGGCATTGTGGGCAATTTTCCACATGTTGCTCCAATCCTTTGCTCTCGGCAGGGGCCAGCTCATCGTTTACGTATAGCTTCAATTGATTAAACATGAAGCATTTCATAAATAGCTCCCCCTCCCATCGTTTTCTCTAGGCTGTCCTTCATCTTTTTGCGGGCACGGAATAATCGCATCTGAACGGAGCTCTCCGAGAGAGACAGTCGCTCGCTGATTTCCCGATACGACAGTCGCTGTAGGTAAAACAGGACGAATACCTCCCGATACTCCTCATCCAATAGCATGATGCTGCGTTCCAGCTCGGCGTCCCGTTCTTTTTTCAACAAAGTCGTCTCTGGCGTGTCTGGGTCAATCAGCTGCTCCTCATCGATTTCTACCTGCTCTGTCCGTTTACGTTTTCGCATTTCATCGAAACAATGATTGCTCGCAATTCGATACAGCCATGAAGAAAATCTGTACTCAGGCCGATAATCGTGTAAACGATAAAAGGTTTTGATAAACACGTCTTGAGCCAAATCCTGTGCGTCTGGCATGTTGCCGATCATCCTGTACAAATAGCCAACGATCTTGCCCTTGTATCTGTCAACAATTTGTCTGTACTGCTCATGATCGCCAGCCAGGATTTGCTCGATTAGTTCCTGATCGTCCGGCATTTTGCTACTCCTCCATCTATCACAGATCAAGCCAGCGGGGAATGCTGCGCAGCTTCCGTTTTGGTTGATTCATAAGCTATTACGGATTTGCTGGAAAAACCTTTCTCTACTTTTAAAAAATTCTATAATCACTTATCGAAATAAAAAAGAAGAGGCCTCTGTCAGCCTCTTCCCCTGTCTGTCTTTCCTCTATTTGATTTCAAACGGCACTTCCCAATTCACGTGGTGCTCCACCGTATATTCGGGATAGCAAATAGTAAGTTTTTTCGGTACTTGCTCCAATTTCGGAATGACCAGCTCTCCTTTGACCAGTACGCGTCCATCTTTATCTCTAGTGCTTTCTGGTCTCAATGTCGCATAGTAAATCTTCCCGTTTTCATCCTTTACATACCAATATTTGATGGAGACCACATCTTTTCCTAGTGTACCCTCTACAGTTATCACAGCCTTGCCTTTTTCCTTTCCGCTAGCAGGTGTCCACGAAAAAGAGGAGAATGTAAACGAACTGCCTGTCTCATCCTTGAAAGTCGCTGCCTTCTTGTTTAAGTCTTCTGGAATGAGGTCGAATTTGGGAGAAGCCAGTTTGTTCTCATAAACTTTTTGGAGCTGAAACTTTAACTTTTGTTCACCCTGTAGCGGGCCAAATGTATGCCACCACTTCATGATATCGCCTTCTTGTTTACTGGACAGTCCAGAGACGTAAAGAACATTCTTCTTTATCGCGATTCCTTCATCTAATACAAACATATCCCGAGCTGCCACGACCTCACCTTTCTCGTTGGTAATTTCGTACGCGATATCACCTCCTGATAAAGTAGGTTCGACTTTTTTGTTTGTGATGTGGACTCCACCCGGATGCTCCTTATCATACATGAGCACTGCCCGTTCAAACTCTACATAAGCTGATTTTGGAACCGTTGAATCCAGCATAACCCGTGTCGCACTTGGGGAGAATTCGATTTGTTTCAGTTTAAGCTCAAGCCCTTGTGGTGATTGATACACGGCGTCTTTGAACGCAACCGTCTTGGTCGCTTCTTTCGCTTTCTTCATATCGACCGGAATTTCCAAGTCCCACTTCCCTGTCTTGCCTTCGATGTCTGTTGGTACGATTTTCAAGGTCAGTTGTTCAGGAGTAGCCTCCGCCGATTCGAAAATATCGTTCAAGCTCACCTCAGTGATGAAAAACTGTCCATGATTACTCCCAGACTCCTCGCTTCCATCCTCCGCCAACCAATCTTTTCCGTTCGAATCAATTAACTGAAGCTTCATAGAGTGATCTTCTATTTGCTTACCATTCTGGTCGTACATATCAAAGATAATAGCAATCCTCATCGAGTCAGCCATCAACTCTTTTGCTTCGAAAGTAATCCCTTGATCGGTTACCTTCTGCTCCAGCTTTTGGACAAGGCCTTTATTCACGGCATTTTTCATCCCGCTATCTGCATCCTTTTCAATCTGGAACAAGCTATTCACATAATTCGCAAACGTAGGTGATACAACCGTTCCTGTCACCACCAACGCGGTAAGTCCTGCTACTACCAATCCTGTCTTCTTCACAATATCCCAGCCCCTTTGTCTTCTGGTTCGGGAGGAGTGCTTCCGTGCAGTGCGTGCGGGAACCGCTTCGAACAGTTTACGCATGACCTCGTCCGTAAACGTATCGGGTACAGGAACTTCCGGATAAGTGGAAAATTCCTCTTTCAGCATGTGATCTACCCACTCTTGCAGCTTGATTTGACATTGTGGGCATTCTACTGCATGCTGCTCCAGTCCTTTGCTTGCGGCAGGGGGGAGCTCGCCATTGGCATAGAGCTTCCATTGATTAAACATGAAGCATTTCATGAACATCTCCCCCTCCCATTGTTTTCGTCAGGCTTTTTTTCATCTCTTTACGAGCACGGAACAAACGCATTTGAACCGCGCTCTCCGTAAGAGACAGTTGCTCGCTGATTTCCCGATACGACAGTCGCTTTAAGTAGTGCAGGACGAACACCTCGCGATACTCCTCATCCAGCTGCATGATACTTCGTTCCAGTTGGGCGTCCCGTTCCTTTTTTAACAGGGCGGTTTCTGGTGTCTCTGGATCAACGATCTGTTCCTCCACTATAGCCGTCCGCTCCGTCCTTTTGCGTCTTCGTATTTCATCGAGACAATGATTGCTCGCGATTCGATACAGCCATGAAGAAAACTTGTGCTCAGGCCGATAGTCTTTCAATAGGTAAAAGGTTTTGGTAAACACGTCTTGAGCCAAATCCTGTGCGTCCGGCATGTTACCGATCATTTTGTACAAGTAAGTGACGATCTTGCCCTTGTACCTGTCGATAATCTGACTGTACAGCTGATGATTGCCAGCCAGGATTTGCTCGATCAATTCCCGATCGTCCGGCATTTCTACTACTCCTCCATCTATCACCGATCAGCCTTTGGGGAATGCTGCGCAGCTTCCTGTTTTGGTTGATTCACCACTAATACGAACAGGCTGGAAAATCCTTTCTCGTTATTTTGAAAAATTTTATTTTCCTGTCAAAAGAGGTACCGCAAAGCTCACATCGCGATGCTCCTTCAACATACTGTCAAAGGTGATCGTCATTTGCTTTGGCAAGGATTTCATCTCCTCGATTTCCAAATTCCCTCTTACTTTCATCCGTCCATTTTGATTGGCGGATTCCTCGATATGGCATACCGCACTGTACTTTTTGCCCTTTTCGTCCGTCACGTACCATGTATCAAACGGGAAGATTCCCACTACTCCTTCCGCTAGCGTCCCCTCAAACTCGATGTTGTGGGAATCCTCTCCGCTACCCTTAGATACCTTGTGAAACGTGAAGCGAGTCCCATTCTTTTCTGCTGTAACTGGCTTTGCTCCCACACTGGCAGGGTCCAGTTTTACGCTGAATCCTGGCTCTTCCTCTGTATAAACAGCATGCAGCTTAAAGGTTAGACCATTCGATTCTTTCAGGTCGTGGAAGTAATGAAATTGTCGCAGCCCTTTTTCCACTGGAACAGACTCGCGCCATTTCATCGTATTGATTACGTTTTTCTGAATGCTCTCATCATGGATAGCGACTGCAGAGTCCCATGCGCCAAGGACGACTCCCTTTTCATTGACAAGCTGATAGCTGAAGTCCTTGTTATTCGAATCAATCACCACTTCTGTTCCACTCGGTGCAAAGGTAATCTCTCGCAAATCGAACTGAAATCCTTGGAGAGAGGTATGAGACTGATTGACAGCCACTGTTTTCGTCGCAGCTTTTGCTTTTTTCAAGTTCACGGGTACCGACAGCTGCCAGTTTCCTTTGGTACTGCCCATCTTTTTCATGTGGAACTCTACGACCAGCTCGTCCGGCAGCTTGTTCCCATCGTCAAAATAGCTTCTGAGCTCGTGTTCAAACAGGATGTAATCGCCTATCTGGTTTGTTTTCCACGACACTTGATTGGGGGATGAGCTATGTAAAACCTTGCCCGCTTTATCCTTGATCGTGATTTCTTGATATTCATGGGTGGGGGTGTGGAAATTATCCCAATACACATCTGTTGCCTTGCCGTCTTTGTCTTTTACCCCGGCGATGATACTGATGCGCAGCGGGTCTGCCAGAACCTCTTTTGCTTCCAAGATAAAGCCTTGATCGGTCACTTTCAGATCAAGCGGCTGGGTAAATCCATTTTGAGCGGCTTGCAAAATTCCAGGATCTCCAGCCTTTTGCGAGACAAACAAGCTAGTGTTCACAGACGGTGCTGCATTCACCACTGCTGCCGGACTACTTGTGAAAAACGACGGGGACACGAGGATTCCCGTTGATACAACGACTGCCAATGCTGCCACACATAATGCCATTTTTTTCATAACTGCTCCACTCCTTATTTTCCTAGATTCACTCTATATTCACGAGAAACAATCGTTCGGTTCACGAGGAGCACGCAAAAAAAGAGCCCGACAGCCTGAACGAAATCAGGTCTGCCGAGCTCACTCGTTATCGAATTTATTTCATAGATGAGATGGGCTTTAAACACGTTCAGATAGTGCCCGAGCGAGCAACTCTACCAGTCTCCTTGCATACTCGCCAGTCGTATCTCTTGCCCCTGAGAATTCCGTCACTTCCATACTTGTTACGCGCGAATCTCGCAAAACAGTTTCCAGTAATGCTTCCGCTTCGGACAGCGACAATCCTTTCTCACTTGGGGAATAGGCCGCTGGCATCGCGTCTTTGTGCAGGATATCTACGTCGAAGTGAACGAGGATTTTGGCATCAGGCGGGATCGATTGGAGCGTATGAGAAACTCGTTCCACGATGCTTCCTTCTGTAAGCTGGGCCAGGGTCATGACCTCTACGCCAAATGTCTCCGCGGGCATCTGCTGGCAGCCGACCAGACGGATTCGCTCTGCATCCCAGCCGCTTGGTTCGATCCATTGTCCGCGATCCTGAAGCAAAAACCACAATCCCATCCCTGCCGCCCCAATACAGCGAGAGGCCGATGGAACTACGGCATCGAGATGACCGTCAAGCACGAGCAGATACGCTTTTTCCTGATACTGAGCCTGATGAGCCTGTGCCGTTGCAACGACTAAGCTGCAATCGCCGCCGAGCATCAAGACAAAGTCGTCTGTATCGAGCCACTCTTGCGCGTCCTTTTGCAGCAAATCCCAGAACATGCGTGGTGCCGGCCAATTACGAACTGGTGAAATATTATGGCGAGGCAAATCATCCGGAAGCTTTAGATTCCCTACGTCCTGCACTTCCAAGCCATGTCGCTGCAACTGCTCGATCAATCCTGCTGTACGAAGCGCGTCCGGAGCTAATTCTGTGCCGGAGACATATGCTCCTGTGAAATGCGGGATACCAGCCACTTTTACTCTGATAAATAGTCCCTCCAAAGGAATTCATGGTATGAATGTCCTTAAAAGTATATCACAGCCTGCCTTGCAAAAATTGGATGAGATCACCGACGGACGGTCGTAACCACCGATCTGGCAAGGATGCTTTTTCCCCACGCAGCAATTGGCAAGCCAGTGCATTCGGATGGACATCTGCACTTAAAAAATACACTTGGTGTACAGGCTGTGGGAGTGCGTCCATGAGCTCCACACATTTGCTGACATACGTTTGAAGCGCATCCCGATAGGCGGGAGTCGTTAATGCTGCGCCACACCACACGTCAATTCCGGTCAACGCCTTGGCATGGGCTGCATCCAAGCTTTTGGCGAGCGAGCAGATAACGAATAGCAGCTTCTCTGGAGCCAGATTGAACCGCTTCTGATACTGCTTGGCAAAACGGGCGAGCGTCGCATTCCAGGACGGCGTATCGTAGCTGCCGAGATCAGGGATGCATTTGAGTGCCCCGACTAGCTGCTCTTCCCTCTTTATAAACAAGAGACCGTCGATCACTTGAAACGAAAGCCCGCTCAACTGCCCGGACAAAAACTCACCCACCCGCTCATGCATGACGCGAGAGATTCGCTGTGAGGATTTGCGCTTTAGCTTTTGCCGTATGCGCACCTCTTCTTCCTCCAGATAGACCCGGATCAGCCTGGAAAATAAATCTGCCTCCGTAGATGGCTCTCGTATCAGGCACTCCAAACGGCTATAGGCGTCTGCCACGCTTTGGTCCCATTGCCCTTCTTTTTCTGTGCCCATCATTACCCTCCCTCACATCATATCGGGTGCGTGATCGGCCACGACCAGCACATCCATGTGTCGGACCTCCCGCAATAATCGCTGAATGACCGAACCCTCGAGAATTTCCTTCCAGCGGGTTCGCGCCGACTGCCCGATGACAACCTGCGTCGTTCCTTTTTCGTTCATATGCCAAACTAGCTTGGTGAAAACCTTGCGTCGGGAAGGGGCTTCGTATCGTTCAAAACGACCTCCGAGACGCTCCGTTAGTACCTTCAGCTTCGCCAGCTGCGTCTCTTCCTCTTCTGTCAGCGACGGATGATCCTGCACGTAAGCTACATGCCAGGACGCCTTCAGCCGATAGGCAATTCGGAACCCTCGGCGAATCAATCGTTCACTATCTGCCCGCAAATTCACACAGACAAAAATGACTTCCTGCTGCCGCCAAGGCCCGCGCAGCGTTCGTCGCTCCCATGCCTCCAAGCGTTCGTCGACGTCGTCGGCCACTTCACGCAAGGCCAGCTCTCTTAACGCGATCAAATTCCCTGTTTTGAAAAAGTTGGTTAGTGACTGCTCCACCTTTTCCATCGCGTAAATATTTCCCTCCCGCATCCGCTGGCGTAGCGCTTTGGGTGAAATATCAATCAGCTCTACCTCATCTGCCTGATGCAGAATATGGTCCGGCACCGTCTCTCGAACGCGGATTCCCGTAATTTGCTCGACGCTGTCGTTTAAGCTCTCCAAGTGCTGAATGTTCATCGTGGATATGACAGAAATACCCGCAGCCAAAATCTTCTCGACATCGTGATATCGCTTCTCATAGGCGCTTCCCGGCACGTTCGTATGTGCCAGCTCATCCACCAGTACGACCTCCGGATTTCGCCGGATAATTTCGTCTGTGTCCATTTCTTCTAGCGTCACATTTTTATACGGGATGCGCTTGCGCGGGATAAGAGGAAGTCCCCCTACCTGCTCAATGGTTTCTTTTCGTCCATGCGTTTCTAAAAGCCCAATCACCACGTCGATGCCATTTTCAGCTAGCTCGTTACCTTCTCGGAGCATCGTGTATGTCTTGCCGACACCTGGTGCAGCTCCTACATATACTTTTAGCGTCCCGCGCTTGATTTTCCCGATTTCTTGCTGCATCTCCTCATCGGAGAGTCGTCGGTACGGATTGACCGTTACCGCCTGTTCTCGCTTGGTCGGCATGACGCGCTCACCGTCTCGCTCGGAACGATCTGCCACGATCAAGATATCAATATTTTTCGTTTGCCGAAGAATCTTATGGACGATGGAGCCGTACCATATCTCGTCCCAGCGCGTACGCTTAGACTGCCCCATGACGATGCGGGTCACATTATTCTCCATCGCATAGGCGACGAGCTCATTTGCTACGTCCTTTTCACGTGCAAGCATCTGCTCTTCAAAGGTACCACCGACTTTGTCCACGAGCTTTCCGATGGATCTCTTAAAAGTCGCTTCTTCTTTCGTCAGCTTTTTGGATAAAGGGAGAAAACAGACGACCAAGAGCTCTCCGCCGAGCCGCTTGGCAACCTGTTGTCCGCGCCGAACCAATATCGAGCCGTTCCAATGATACTGGGCAGAAACCAGCACCCTCTCTGTGGCTCCTGAAGCCCCCACCATGCCGTGCTTCTCCCGATAATCCTCCAAATCCTCGTTTACGCCCGTAGCTACGAACCGAAGAGCGAGTTCCCGCAGCATATGCAGATTGTCTCTGCGAAACAACGGATGCTGGGTTCGAGTTGGGTTGCTGTCGTCTTCTTGCAGCCGTTTCAGAATGGCTTCTGGCGTGACGTCGAGCAATTTCACCTCGTCAGCCATGGCAAGCGTATCCTCAGGAACACACTGGTCAATCCGCACTTCTGCCTTCGTCAGTCGCTCCGCCATTTCTTTCATCCCGGCTAACTCGTAAATGTTGACCGTCGCAATCACACTAATATTGTTATTCAGCAAAAACTGAACATCTTCGAGCCGGGTTGGACGCGGGGCATCTGGACGATTGCGATGAGCCAAACCGTCTACGAGCACAACTTCCGGATCTCGCTCGATAATGGCTGCAACGTCCAGATCATGTCTCGCTTCCCCGAGAGAATGCCAGTTGATTGGCTCGATTTGCTCCAAGCCCTCCCGCTTTTGCGCCAGCTTGGGATGAGTGGCCTCACCTGAGCCAGCTACGACCACATCAATCCCTTTTCTCTTAAGCGACTGCCCTTCCATTAACAGGTGATAGGTTTTACCTGCACCACTGACTGCCCCCAGAATGATTTTCAGCCTGCCCCGGTGCATTCTGGAGATGGACTGCAAGATTTCCTCCGGGGACTTTCGCCGAAACTGCTCTACCATCTCGCAGCCCTCCTTCTATCTTTACTTCTTCAATTCGTCCAAGGCCAAATTCATCTTCACTACATTGACACGCGGCTCTCCGAATACACCCAAGCTTCTTCCCTCTGTATTCGCTTCAATCAGTGCCTGGAGTTGTACCGGTTCGAGATTGCGCGCCTTGGCTACACGCTCCACTTGTATCTGGGCAGCCTTTGGCGAGATATGCGGATCCAGACCGGAAGCGGAGTTAGTCAGCAAATCAGCCGGGATGTCTTCCTGCTTCACGCCAGGATTCGCTGCTAGAAATGCGGCGATATCCTTTTGCGTACGTTCGATCAGGGCCGGGTTGGATGGCGCGTAGTTGTTCGAGCCAGAGCCTGACGCATTGTTATCAATAGAAGAAATGCGGCCCCAGAAGTATTTCGGATCGGTGAAGGTCTGCCCAATCAGCTCGGAGCCGACCACCTTGCCGCTCCCATCGGTGATGAGACTGCCACTTGCTTGTGCAGGCATGACAACCTGTGCAATCCCTGTCATCGCCAGCGGGTAGGCAACGCCACAAATCAGCAGCAAAACGAGGCTGAGACGCAAATTTTTCAAAATCATATCAGTTCACCTGAGCTTTCTTTTTTCAATATGAATTAAATTAAATTCAATCCACTCAAAATCAAGTCAATCAGCTTGATGCCCACGAACGGAACGATAATTCCTCCCAAGCCATAGATCACCAGGTTGCGGCTAAGCAGCTTTGTCGCGCTCATCGGCGTGTATTTCACACCTTTCATCGCCAACGGAATCAGGATCGGGATAATGATCGCATTGAAGATCAAAGCGGACAAAATCGCACTTTGCGGTGTAGCCAAGCCCATAATGTTGAGCGCACTCATTTGTGGGATCGCCAGCATGAACATCGCAGGAATGATCGCGAAGTATTTCGCTACGTCATTGGCGATACTGAACGTCGTCAATGCACCGCGTGTCATCAAAAGCTGCTTGCCAATCGCCACGACCTCGATGATTTTGGTCGGGTCAGAATCCAAGTCGACCATGTTCGCTGCTTCCTTCGCCGCTACCGTTCCTGTATTCATCGCCAGACCAACATCGGCTTGTGCGAGAGCTGGCGCGTCATTCGTACCATCACCTGTCATGGCGACCAGCTTGCCTGCCGCTTGTTCTTTGCGGATCAGCGCAATCTTGTCTTCCGGCTTGGCTTCCGCTACGAAATCGTCCACACCTGCTTCGCGGGCAATCGTCGCTGCTGTCAGCGGGTTATCTCCCGTACACATGACCGTACGAATTCCCATCCGGCGCAGCTCTTCAAAGCGTTCGCGCATTCCTGGCTTTACGGTATCCTTCAAATAAATCAATCCGAGAATCGCATTGCCTTCTACTACAGCCAATGGCGTGCCGCCAGCCGTTGCAATCCGGTTTGCTTTTTCATCCAAATCAGCAGGAATGTTGCCCCCTTGCTCTGCCACGTATTTCTTGATGGCATCGACGGCTCCTTTACGGATGAGGACCCCGTTTGCCAGATTCGTCCCGCTCATTCTTGTTTCAGCGCGGAACTCCACGCCTTCGGAACCGGGCAATTCCAGTTCAGCAGGTGCCAGACCTTGTTTTTTCGCCAGCTCTACAACAGAGCGTCCTTCCGGTGTTTCGTCATGAACCGAGCTTTGTGCAGCTACTCGGTTCAATTCCGTGCTTTTGGTGTTGCCTACGGTGACAAACTCGGCAGCCATTCGGTTACCGTGCGTGATCGTTCCTGTTTTATCCAAAATAATAGTGTTGATGTCACCAGACGCCTCAACCGCTTTACCCGACATGGCGATGACGTTAAACTGTGTGACCCGGTCCATACCCGCAATCCCAATCGCTGACAAGAGTCCGCCAATCGTGGTTGGAATCAAGCAAACGAGTAAAGCAATTAGTGTCGCAACCGGAATGGCTGCATGTACATAGTTGGCTATCGGCAGCAAAGTCGTGCAAACGATCAGGAAAATCAACGTTAAGCTGACCAACAGCGTATTCAACGCGATTTCATTCGGGGTCTTCTGTCTCTTCGCACCTTCCACCAACGAAATCATGCGATCCAAAAACGATTCGCCGGGATCAGTCGTCACACGGACGCGGATGCGGTCACTGACGACACGTGTGCCTCCCGTGACAGAGCTGAAATCGCCACCTGCTTCTTTAATGACCGGAGCGGATTCACCCGTAATCGCTGATTCGTCCACAGAGGCGACACCCTCGACGATTTCCCCGTCGGATGGAATCAGCTCGCCTGCTTCCACGATGACCAGATCGCCTTTTCGCAGTTCTGTGGAACTGACGACTTGCATGCGACCATCTTTCCCCACTTTTTTTGCTTGCGTGTCCTGCTTCGTTTTTTTCAAGCTCTCTGCCTGTGCTTTACCGCGCCCTTCTGCCAATGCTTCTGCGAAGTTGGCGAACAAAATCGTCACGAACAGGATCAAGCTGACGACGCCGTTGTAAAATGGGTCCGAAGCTCCCCCAAACAAATTCGGCACAAACGTCAGGAGCAGCGTAATGAAGAACCCGATCTCTACCACGAACATGACTGGATTTTTCATCATCACACGCGGGTCCAGTTTTTTGAAGGACTCGACAAAGGCCCGTTGATACAAATCTTTAGGAAGCGCAACCGTGCGCGTTCTACTCATGGAAAATTACTCCTTTGCCTCTAGTATTCATTTTCAAATCGATGTTCAAAGTGAGCTATTAAACTTCCTCTTATCATCGGATTGTTAGCCATTCGGCGATTGGGCCCAGAGCAAGCACAGGCAGGAATGTCAGTGCGCCTACGATCAACACCGTCGCAATCAAAATCACTGTGAATACACTATTGTCTGTGCGCAGTGTACCCATTGTTTCCGGTACCGGCGTTTTTGCGAGCAAGGAGCCTGCTACCGCCAGCATCGTAATGATCGAGACGTATCGGCCAAACAGCATGACGAGTCCGGTAGAAATGTTCCAGAAAGGCGTGTTGTCGCCCAATCCTTCAAAACCGGAACCGTTGTTGGCTGCGGAAGAAGTGTACTCGTACAGCACTTGTGAAATGCCGTGGAAGCCTGGGTTCGACACTGCGGACGATCCCATTTCTGTTGCCAATGCAATAGCGGTTGGCGCCAAAATAATCAGGGGATGAACGAGAATCGCGATGGCGATCAGCTTCATCTCTTTTCCTTCGATCTTGCGGCCTAGGAATTCAGGCGTACGCCCTACCATCAAGCCCGCCAAGAATACAGCCAAAATCGCATACATCAAAATGTTAATCGTTCCGACGCCATCTCCCCCGAATACGCAGTTGAGCATCATTTCACCGAGCGGAACCAAGCCGCCAAGTGGTGTCAATGTATCATGCATGTTGTTCACGGTTCCTGTCGTTGCCGCTGTTGTCACGGCAGTGAACAAGGCGCTTTGTGCGATGCCAAATCGGACTTCTTTTCCTTCCATGCTGCCCATTTCTTGTGACAGGCCAGCCCGCTCTAGCGCAGGGTTGCCGTTTCCCTCATTGGCATAGGCCGTGATCAGGAACGCCAGGAACATCATGAACATCGCTCCAAAAATAACCCAGCCTTGCTTGCGGCTCTTCGCCAAGAAGCCGAATGCGAACGGCAGTGCCGCTGGGATCAAGAACATCGACAAAATTTCGATCACGTTTGTTAGCGGTGTCGGGTTTTCAAACGGATGCGAGGAGTTTACCCCGAAGAATCCGCCCCCGTTTGTTCCTAAATGCTTAATCGATACGAGTGAAGCAACGGGACCACGAGCGATTTGTTGCTCCGTTCCGCTAATGGTTGTCGCTGTTGCGGTCGGCTCCATCGTCTGTGGCACGCCTTGGGACACCAAGAGCAATGTCACGACAATCGCCAGTGGAATCAACACACGTGTATGAGCACGTACTAGGTCTACGTAGTAGTTACCGATGCTGCGTTGTCCAGTCAGCCCGCGCATAAAGGCCATCACGACCGCGATCCCTGTCGCTGGGGTCGTAAACATCAGGTAAATAATGACCAGCATCTGCGATAGATACGATAATCCGCTCTCTCCGCTGTAATGCTGAAGATTCGTATTCGTCAAAAAGCTGACAGCCGTGTTAAAAGAAAGCAACGGCTCCATCGCCGCGATTCCACTCGGGTTTCCAGGTAACATCCCTTGCAAACGAAGCAAGAGATACGCAATGGCTACCATCGAAATGTTGCTTACCAGAACAGCCATTGCGTACTGCTTCCAGTTCATATCTGCTACGCGAATGCCAGACAGCTTGTATATCGCTTTTTCCAACCCGCCAAAAACACGGTCCAATCGGTTCGTCTCCAGCGAAAAGGAGCGTGCCAAATATTTTCCCATCGGTATGGCGAGCACGAAAAGCACCACCAAAACCAACGCTATTTGTATAAAGTCCACGACAGTTCCTCCTACTCCCTCTAAAAAATGGCTCCAAATAAACGAATGATTCGGCTAACCCCTAGTATTTTTCCGGGTAAATCAATGCGTGGCACAAATACATCGCAAGCCCTGCCATAATCAAAAGCAACCAGATCATTTCTCTTTCCCTCCCTGTTCTCTTACCACGGCGTCACAAAACTTGATGAGTGCAAAAAATACACCGAATGAAAGCGCCAAGAGCAGTATGGAAACCACGTCCATGCCATGTCCCTCCTTTTTTCTGGTACTGACTATCCCGTAAAGTCTGGCCGACTCGTCTCTCTCGCTTCCCCCTGCACAGGCTTCCTTTTTTAAAAAAACCTGCCATTTGGGAAAAAAATAGACCAATGCTTACGATTTCCCCGAAAAAATCGCCACATTTGACCGAGCGAAAGATAAACAGACGAAACAAGTCGCCCGCCTTTTCGCGGCAAATCAAAACGATCCTTTGTATCGGAGAAAAAGTACTCATTGGTCTACCTAACGCCCAGCCGACTTGAAGTTGCCTTCTTTGCGTTTTGTCTCCCGTTTCCTTTTTCCGAAAACAGCTATTTACTTGTGAGTAAAACGGTCATTGGCCGTTTTTGAGCAAAACGAAAAGACCTGCGTAACGTTTCGAGTCAACCCTTGTTGTCCCTCAATGGATAACAAAAAGGCCTCCTCAAATAGGCGGTCTTTAGACCTCCCTCGCTTTAGCCGACGAAGTTAGCTGACGGGTAGGATGGCGAAAGAGTTTCTCATCCCTCCCACGATTCATTCGTGGGATTAACCCCTACTGATTGGGTCCTCCGTTCCCGAGTGCCTCGGGATTTGGCCATATTTTGCAATTGTTGGTTACGAATCTCATTATACGTCCGGCATAATCGGATGTTAATGTCCTATTTCAGTCTTTTTCACACGATTTTTGCATTCTTTATCCGTGTAAGCGGTTTAAACCTATCAGGCCTCATCCGATCATGATATTTCATCGTTTCTCTTGCGTTTTCACATTATCAGCCTATTTGTTTGACAGTCCCAAGACTGCTGAGTAATATTAGGCACAATGATAAATTATGGGAGGTATGGCGTTTGGCCATCTCTAACAAAAAAAAGCTGGAAGCCGAAATCAGCGAAGCATTCATAAAATTTCAGCGCGAACTGATTGGACGAGGTCCGCAGGAAGCGAAGACCTACATCGTCGGTGATATGGTCATCGCTAGGTTCAAGGGCGTTCTCACCGTCGAAGAAAAGCATCTGTCCAGTCACGATAAAGGTCGCCGCATCGTCAAAGAAATGCGCGAGGTTCTTCGTGAAATGTACAGCGAAGAATCAGAAGAAATCGTAGAAAAGCTGACCAGCTGTAAGGTACTATCGAGCCATAGCGACATCAGCACGAAGATGGGTGAACGGATCGAGGTTTATGTATTGGACAAGGACCTCGAAAAAATGTTGGGCTAATTTTACGAAAACAAGGCTCCACCTCATGTGCAGGCGGAGCCTTTTCTATTCCTCTCTTAGCCACTCATCTGTTCAGCCAACCAGCCGTAACCCTTATACCCGGGCTGACTCACGATGACGTGATTCGCCCCGAGCGCCTTGTATAACATCGCGTTCCGATGCTCCTGTGTCATCACAAAAATCCGGCAGGAACCCAGTTGCCTGAACAGTGTAACAAAGTCTCGTCCCTCCGCCCACTCATCTGGAAAAATGTAGACGGAATGGTAGAGCAGCAAGGATTCCTGATCGCGGTAGCACTCGTCAAATGAGATGGGCAAAAAACGCTGAATCGTCTTGTCTCCAGACCCCACCGTCAATGAAAAGGCACCTGGATTCCTTCCCCAAAATGCAGGCAAACTGTCGCAGCAGAGTGTCTGGACAAAAGAAGTGAAAGCTTCCCCTCTACCCATTACAAAATAATGCTTCATAGCAGCACCTCCCCTTTCTTATTGGAGATCCTCAATGGACGAGATGTTCATGTACGAAGGAACCACGAGTCCGATTTTGGTTCCGTCGAGATTCGGACCCAAATCCTCGATTTGCCCACCAAATTTTTTCAAATAGCTCGTATCCGTAGACGGCAGCCACGCCGCAACCATTCCATCCACATCCCCAATTGCCACTCCTGCCCACATCGGTCCAGTCTGCACCTGACTCAACTCGACTTCATACCCCAGCTTCTGTTCCAGCACATGCTCGACGACGTGCGAGCTGGCAATCTCGGAATCCCATGCTACATAAGCAAGAGTCAGCTTCTCTTTTTGGACAGGCTGTATGCCCTCCACCCATTTCGCCACTTTGGCTTCGTTATTTTTTACCCATTCCGCAGCGGCCACTTCCGGATCTTTTCCGTCAATCATTTGAACCATGACCGACTCCATATCGGCTGGCTCCCACCAGAACTTATCCAGAAATTGATAGGCAGCAGGCTGATCCTCTTTCAGCCCTTTGCGCACGATGGTATGAATTTGTTCCGCTCCGCCAAAGCCGTTCTTCGGGTCCGCCAAGTATTTCAAATCCATCTTTTTAAACATCCAATGCGGCGTCCAGCCCGTAATAATAATCGGTTCCTTCGCTTCGTACGCCTTGATCAAAGCGGCTGTCATCGCTGCATCTGAGCCTTCGACAAGCTGCCATTTATCCAAGCCATACAGGTTCATGACTTCCTCAGTCTTTACCATCGAGCCTGCTCCTGCGTCGATTCCGATGATTTTGTAGTCGAGCTTTTCTCCTAACGCGTTGTCCGACGTCTCAGAAGCAATAGGACCGACCACCGTTGCTGTCGGTATTTGTGTGTTTGTGTTTTGACTAGAGCAGCCTGCGAGCCAAGCTGTTGCTCCCATCATGACTGCCAATATAGCTGGAATCATTTTGTTCATCATGTATTTCTCTCCTTTTTTCCTGCATGTTGGGTAAGCCGATCCAAGACGATAGCGATGATCACGATGGATAGCCCCGCCTCGAATCCTCTTCCTATATCCACTTGCGATACGGCACGATACACATCTGCACCCAAGCCTTTCGCCCCGATCATAGCCGCTATGACCACCATCGACAGGGCGAGCATGATGCACTGATTGACGCCCGCCAAGATCGTCGATTTCGCATACGGCAGCTGCACTTTCACGAGCTTTTGCCACCCAGTTGCGCCAAAGGCGTCCGCCGCTTCCTCCATTTCTGCTGGGACCTGGCGTATGCCTAAGTTCGTGAGACGCACGATTGGCGGCAAAGCAAAAATAACGGAGGCAATGACTCCCGGCACCTCGCCCAAGCCGAAGAAAAAGATCGCGGGAATTAAATATACGAACGCTGGCATCGTCTGCATCAAATCCAGTACTGGCGTAACTAGATTGCGAAACGTATCGTGTCTCGCGCAAAGAATGCCCACCGGAATCCCGATAGCGATCGAAATCATGGTAGCAGTGAGGACGAGTCCCAATGTCTCCATCGTTTCATCCCAGTACCCCAAGTTGTGGATGAGAGAAAGTCCAACAACCGTAAAGACCATGGACGCTCTCCCTGCAAAAACCCACGCAGCGGCCCCCAGCAGCAAGATGAGAATCAGCGAAGGTATCTCTGCCAAAACCGTAGAACAGTAAGTCACCATCGTGGAAATGACGATAGCCACCGGATCAAACAATACCCCTTTGTACTGGCCCAGCACCTCCACGAACCCTTCCATCCAACCGCCAATCGGTAGCTTAGGCACGACGTCCATCACTCATCACCTCTGCTCTCTGATGCTCTTGTACATTGACTTTGCCTACCAGCCCGCCTAGCACCGCTCCTTTTACGATGACACCCAACAAACGCTGCTGCTCGCCCACTACCGCAATCGGGACATGCAGGTCTGCCATCATCGGGAACAAGCTGTGCAGACGTGCGTCAGGCGAAACGGTAGGGAGGTCGGTTTTCATGATTGCCTCCAGCGAATCTCCCGTACTGATCGCGAGTGATACGTCATACGCCGTAATCAATCCGAGCAGTGTGCGCTTTTTGTCCACGACGTACAGGCTGGACACGCCGTTATCCATCATCAGTTGCAGCGCCACTCGCGCCCCTTTGTCAGGGGTGATTGCTTCTGCCCGTTTCATCACATTTTCAGCAACGAGCACCCTGGACAGGTCGGCATCCTCCACGAACTTCCGTACAAATTCATCCGCGGGATCTGCCAGGATTTCTTCTGGGCGGCCGATTTGAATGATCTGCCCGTCTTTCATAAAGGCAATTCGGTCGCCCAGTCGCAACGCCTCATGCAAGTCATGCGTAATGAACAGGATCGTCTTTTTCATCGTCATCTGAAGCTCCAGCAGTTCATCCTGCATATCTTTTCGAATGAGCGGGTCCAGTGCACTGAACGCTTCGTCCATCAAGAGAATATCTGGATTATTAGCCAATGCCCGCGCCAATCCGACTCGTTGACGCATCCCTCCGCTCAATTGATTTGGGTACGCATTTTCCCACTCCGTCAATCCAACGAGCGCGAGCGCTTCCCGTGCTTTTTCTTGTCGGAGCCCTGGTGGTACTTGCTGAATCTCCAAACCAAACTCCACGTTTTCCCGTACCGTCCGCTGTGGAAACAGGGCGAAGTTTTGGAAAACCATCCCGAGCTTCTTCCTCCGCACCTCGCGCAAAGCTGTCGCCTTCATGGCCACGATCTCTTCCCCATCGATCTCGATGCTTCCGCTCGTTGGGTCAATCAGTCGATTACACAGTCGGATTAAGGTTGATTTGCCGCTGCCGGATAGGCCCATGATGACGAAGATTTCGCCTTCCTCGACTTCAAAGCTGACCTGATTGACACCGATGGACTGGCTGGTTTGCTTGTAAATTTGTTCTTTTGTACGTCCTTCCGCCAGCAGCTTCAAGGCCAGCTCGGGCTGCTTGCCGAACACTTTTGTAAGTTGATGGACTTTCATTTTGGACATGATATCCCTCATCCTTCGTTTTTTCGTAAATGGAAAAAGCCCGCGAAGCTTCCACACTCCAGCAAACCCAAGCAGGCACGCTTGATTTTTACTCGTGTAGAAAATCCGCAGGCTTACGGAATACCTGGCGTCCATTGTCAGGACTCCCTGTACTCTGTCTTCCTGATTTCGATTGTCAGCGGTTTATGTCGTACCGACTGCCTCCCAGCGATCCACACCATTTCCTTCACGACTGTATCGCGTAAGCTGCTCGTCGATATTTTCATAAAAAAATAGACCGATCCATCCTTTTTCTCCAGAACAAAGGTCCCAAAGAAAAAGCCTGTATCGGCCTATCACACGCCCGCAAGGAATCCCCTTGTTGCGCATAAAATGCCTAGACTTTATCCATCCATGACCTTCCCTGCTTTGGCCGACGAGGTTAGCTGACGGGTAGGATGGCAGAGAAGACATTTCCTCATCCCTCCTGATCACTCAGGATTAACCCCAAAAGATTGGTTCCCCCGCTTCCGAGAATATCGGAACTAGGCCGTATGTGTTGTTTCTTATTGAAGCGTGATTGTGATTTGAATTATACGCTCGCTTCCAGTTATTGTGAACGTTCGTTTAGCATGGTTTTAACCGGATTACGGCTTTCTTTATGAGTCGGATTGGATTAGCTGTTCGTTGCTCATAAAATCAAGATGTTTGGTGCCGTTTACTCGCTGTTGTGGTGGGGAGGAAACAGGAGAAAACGCTCAGATTCTTGGAACCCCTGCGCGGGAGCATGGGGTGCCCGGCTCCGTGAAAAAAAGCGAAACCGCGTCCAAAGTAGTCTCATCAGGATGTGGCTCAGAGGTGGACGCTAAAGGCAGTTTCGCTTTTTTTCACTACGCCTCGGTAGGTGTGTCCAAAGATCTTCGCTTATTTCTCCTGTTTCCTCTACGAGCTGTTGAGGTTCTACGCTTTTTTAAAGACTTTTTGAATGATGCTTTCAAGATGTAAACAATAGCCGCTTGGGAAGAAGAACATTTCCAGTCCTAGCGCCTCTGGAGCCCACCCCAGCGGAGAAATGAATGGCGGGGGTTGTCGTCAGCTTCAACCTCTGAGATTACATCCTCGAAACTCTACTTTTGGAGCGCTCCTGACATTCATTTCGGAGCGAACAGTCTAACCCCTTGCGGGGCGTAGGTCGAAGCGTAGACTGGAAATGGGCTACTTTTACCTCAACACCAAAAAGCTCCCGCCTCAATGAATCAGGGGGGAGCTTTTTCAAAGGTCCGATGATTAAACGACGTCGTAGCCTTGGTCTTCAATTGCTTCTTTTACTGCATCGAGAGTCAAGTTGCTCTCGTTATAGGAAACCTCAACCTTTTTTTCAGCCAGGTTTACTTTGCCTTCTGCACCCAGATCTTTCAATGTATTCTCGATGCGCGCTACGCATTTGTTGCAAGACATGCCTTCTACGTTCAATGTGATATTTGTCATGATCAATCTCTCCTTGCATTTTATGTTGTATAGGTAAGGCGGACAAAGCCGCTTGTTACTGTTGTTACAGCTTCACTCGTTGCAGTCTCAGTGCGTTGAGTACGACGGATACGGAGCTGAAGGCCATTGCGGCACCGGCAAGCCATGGAGCGAGCAAGCCGATTGCGGCAATTGGGATGCCCAAGGTGTTATAGGCCAATGCCCAGAACAGGTTTTGCTTGATGTTGCGGATGGTGAGCTTACTCATCTCGATGGCGTCTGCGACACTAGTCAGTTCGCCGCGCATCAGGGTAATATCAGCTGCTTCCATCGCCACATCAGTACCTGTACCGATTGCCATACCGACGTCAGCGGTAGCGAGTGCAGGAGCATCGTTGATACCATCGCCGACCATCGCGACTTTTTTGCCTTGCTCTTGCAGTTTTTTCACTTCTGCGGCTTTGCCTTCAGGCAGGACTTCCGCGATGACGTGATCGATTCCTGCTTCACGGGCAATGGCCTCGGCGGTTTGACGGTTGTCACCGGTCATCATGATCACAGTCAATCCCATTGCTTTCATGCGCTGAACCGCTTGCTTGGAGGTTGGTTTGATCGTATCCGCTACAGCAATCAAGCCAGCGAGCTTGCCTTCGACGACTGCGAGCATCGCCGTTTTACCGGAGCGCTCCAGTGCCAGCATGGTATCAGACACTGCTTGGTACGAAATTTGATGTTTTTCCAGCAAACGGCGGGTACCGACGAGTACTTCTTTGCCGGAGACGGTGGCCTGAATACCGAAACCAGGAATGGCTTCAAAAGAACCTGTATCAGCCAAGGTAATTCCTTTATCCGCAATTCCGCGAACGATAGCTTGAGCCAATGGGTGCTCGGAGTTTTTCTCAGCGGCACCAACCAGAGAGAGCAATTCTTGTTCTTCGATACCAATGGCGATGACGTCTGTCAGTTCTGGCTCGCCTTTGGTTACAGTCCCTGTTTTATCGAGGACGATCGTATCCAAGTGGTGAGCCGTCTCCAGATGCTCCCCGCCTTTGAACAGGATACCCAGCTCAGCTGCGCGTCCAGAGCCCGCCATGATTGAGGTCGGTGTTGCCAAACCGAGGGCGCATGGGCAAGCGATTACGAGTACGGCAATTGCTTTTTCCAAAGCCTCACCGAAGTTGCCAGGTATAACGAAGAAGTACCAGATCAAGAAGGTAAGAATAGCAATCCCTACTACGATTGGGACAAAAATCCCGGAAATGCTGTCAGCTACACGCTGAATCGGTGCTTTTGTTCCTTGTGCTTCTTCCACTACTTTAATGATTTGCGCCAGAGCCGTTTCTTTTCCGACTTTGGTTGCCTGGACCTTCAAAAAGCCGTTTTTGTTCAAGGTGGCTCCGATGACGGTATCGCCTGCAGCTTTATCCACCGGAATACTTTCGCCAGTCAGCATGGACTCATCTACTGCGGACTGCCCTTCCATGACGATGCCATCGACAGGTACTTTGTCGCCTGGCTTCACGTGAACGACGTCGCCTAGTCTCACTTCTTCTACAGGAATGGTCATTTCGACGCCATCTCGTACTACTACTGCTGTTTTTGCTTGCAAGCCCATCAGCTTGCGGATCGCTTCCGAAGAACGTCCCTTTGCTTTCATCTCAAACAGTTTACCCAAAACGATCAACGTGATCAGTACCGCACTGGTCTCAAAGTACAGCTCCAGCATGTGTCCACCATGAGCACCGATGGAGTTGATCGCGACCCATAAACTATAGAAATATGCTGCCGAGGTACCGAGAGCAACCAACACATCCATGTTGGCACTCTTGTTGCGAAGGGCTTTGAAAGCTCCCACGTAAAACTGTGCTCCGATGATGAATTGTACCGGTGTTGCCAATGCGAGCTGTACCCACGGATTCATCAAGCTTTCAGGCAGCCAGATAAACGAAGTGAAGGAAAAATGGCTCACCATCGACCAGAGCAGTGGGAGCGACAGAATCGCGGAAATCCAGAACTTGCGAGTCTGCCGTTTGATTTCTTCCTGGCGACGGTCTACTTTTTCTTCTTCTTTTCCATCTTCCTTGCGAGTCGCCTGATACCCTAGCTTCTCTACCTTTTGAATAAGGTCCGTCACACTTACCTGTGAGGAATCGTACTCGACAGTGGCTGTTTCCATCGCCAGGTTCACATTTGCCTTCAAAACCCCAGCTGTTTTGTTCAAGCCTTTTTCGATCCGTGTGGAGCAAGCCGCACATGTCATTCCCGAGATGTTTAGCTCCACCTTGTCAGAGACGACGCCATAGCCGAGCGATTCAATTTTGGAGCGGATGTCGTCGATGTTCGTTTTCGTTGGATCGAACACCACTGTGGATTTTTCCAAAGCCAGATTGACGTTGGCGGTCTCCACTCCCTCCATTTTTCCCAAGCCCTTTTCGATGCGCAGTGCACAAGCTGCGCAAGTCATCCCTGAGATTGCGACTGTTGCCTCTGCTGTTTTGGCACTCATTATAATCCCTCCAAATACCCTTCTGGGGTATATTTTATCGTATCGTTTCCCTAACGTTGTTTCCTGATCACACCTTTACTATACAATACCCCCTTAGGGTATATCAAGTGCTTTTTTCAATTTTTTTCTAAATGGGCTTCAAGTGACTAACAGCCAATGACTTACGTATTCATTCAGAGTAAAATCATTCAGACACAAATGGCTTTAAGGAGATTGAAATGATGGAAACGAAATCACGGAAAATCATCTTAGTTGGGACCATATGCTATACGATATTCATTTTATTTTTTATGTTCTTTGCGTTTAACAGGCTCGACGGTGCAACTAGTGTAGATGGATACACCTTTATCCTTGCTCCAGAAGGAGTACCACTTACATTTCCAGAACTAACTTATTCATGGATTGTTGATTTCGGAAACGTTGCTGCTTTTATCCCTTTTGGAATATTATTTCCCCTGTTGTATCGTGTAAGATTTGGGAAGTTCATATCCTTGTTTGTCTTAGCGATTTTCGTTCTAGAAACAGTTCAGGCCCTAACCTATCTTGGTAGCTTTGATGTAAATGATGTGATATCCAATACAATAGGTGCAGCGATTGGTTATGTTGCCTATCGAGTTGGGTTTTCTTCAAACCTTTCTTATAAAAAGCTCATGGCTTCGGCTCTAACTATTGTTGTACTTGTATTTGGAGTCATGGTTGTCTCTGAAATCCTCCAAAAAAGAGAAGGCCCCGTTCAATCATTAACGGTTATGAAAGAAATGACAGGAACTACACCTATGACGGAGAATCTCCCGAGCTTCTCCGTAGCAGGTGAGCGAATAGAGCCGAAAATGAACGTGTATAGCAGTGAAGGGGAATCAACTAAAACGTACCACTATATTCTGGGGAACCAAAAAAATGTCTGGCTTTCTTTCTATTTCGGCATTCCTGACAATGGGGGCTCAAAGGGTGAAGCCAAAATCATCGTAGATGGACAAGAACTATCTCAGTTAAACGAACAATCCTATCAAGGGGCAGATGCTTTAAGGGAGATGCCTTTTAACGAGGTAAACGAAATTACCATTATCGTTTCCGGAAACGCTAAGCTGTGGGATGTTGGAATCCGTGGAATGCAGCATTGGTGGGAGTGAGTAAAATAAAAAAACGAGCCCTAGAAGCGATTCTAGCGGCTCGTTTTTCTTTCCCGATTTTGTTCTTGAATCTCTCTTATTTACCTTGATTCGCTTCTTTCTGATAAGCTACCGCGATTTTCGCAGCTACTTCAGCATTGTGTTTCACCAGCGCGATATTTGTTGCCAAGCTCTTGCCTTCTGTCAGCTTTTTCACTTTATCGAGCATGAATGGCGTTACCTGTTTCCCTGCAATGTTGTTTTCTTTTGCTTCTGCCAGTGCCTTTTGGATCACAGCCTCGATTTCCTCGTGGTTGAGTGCATCAGATTCTGGTACTGGATTCGCGATAATCATACCGCCTTTGAGCCCCAGATCCCATTTGGTGTTCATCATCTTACCGACTTCTTCTGGTGTATCGATACGCATGTCTACGCCAAATCCGCTTTTGCGAGCGAAGAAGGAAGGGAATTCATCCGTGCGGTAGCCCACAACAGGTACACCTTGCGTTTCCAAATATTCGAGTGTGCGGCCGATATCGAGGATCGATTTCGCACCTGCGCATACTACAGCTACATCTGTTTGCGCCAATTCAGTCAGGTCAGCAGATACGTCCCAAGTGATTTCGCCTTCACGGTGTACCCCACCGATACCGCCAGTTGCAAACATGTGGATACCAGCCATCTCAGCTGCGATCATGGTAGCGGCTACTGTAGTCGCACCGATTTTACCGCTAGCTAAAATATAAGCGAAGTCGCGACGGCTTACTTTTGCTACATTTTTGTTCGTCGCAAACTCTTCCAGCTCGCTGTCAGTCAAACCGATTTTGATTTTGCCGTCCATGATCCCGATCGTAGCTGGTACAGCACCATTGTCGCGAATGATTTGCTCTACTTCTTTTGCCATTTCGATGTTTTGCGGATACGGCATACCGTGCGAAATGATCGTTGTCTCCAGCGCAACTACCGGCAGGTTGTTCTCCAGTGCGTGGCGTACTTCCTCTGTAAAAGTCAAATATTGTTTCATCTCTTATCGCTCCTTTTCGAATTGTTCTACGGCCAGTTCCAATTGTTCTGCTTTTAATAGAGGAGATACGGACTGCTCTGTTTGCAATGTCAGAGCGGATGCTGCCAATCCAAGGCGACACGCCCTCTGGAAAGACTCTCCGTTTACAATGCCATACAAGAGTCCCGACGCGAACGCATCTCCCGCACCTGTAACATCTACTACTTCTGTTGGATATGGAAGCATATGCTCCTCAACGTCCTCGGATTGATAGTAAATGCCTTCTTCTCCCAAGGTCACGATGACGTGCTTGACGCCTCGTTCCCTGATCTTGCGGCAAGCCTCGGCGCATTCTTCGATCGTCGTGATCTTCATGCCAGCCATCAGCTCGGCTTCCTCGCGATTCGGCAAAATCGCTTCTACTCCGTCCAATTGCTGTGGGAGCTTCTTTGCTTTAATGGAAGAGACCGGGTCAACGAAGAGCAGGATGTTTTCCTCCCGGCAACGTTCGATGATGTAGGCCAAGCAGTCCGCCGGAATGTTTGTATCGATGAAAACCACGTGGGCTGCTGCAATGTGCGACCATTTTTCTGCGAACATCTCCGGTGTGAGAGCATCGTAAATATCCATGTTCGCCAAAGAAACAACCATCTCGCCGTCAATATCGAGAAGCGCCGTATACGTTCCCGTACGCTGTGTAGGCAGTCTCCACACTTGGCTGATGTGCACCCCGTGCTTTTTCGTCTCCTGCAAGAGCCACTCGCCTTCTTTGTCCTCGCCAACGCTGGTGATGAGGGACGTATTGCAGCCAAGACGACCGAGGTTCTCCGCGATATTCCGTGCCACCCCTCCACACGATTCCATAATCGTTACGGGATTGGATGAGTGTAGACGCACCTGTTGCTTGCCGCGTGCTTTGCGGTCCAGGTTGGCCCCACCGATACAAGCAATCATTCCTTCATCACGAAGTACATAAGCCCGTCCTTTGATTTCCCCGCGTTTGGTCAACTGTGCGATGTAGCCAGCTACCGCTGAACGTGAGATGCCAATCAGATCAGCCAGCTCCTGTTGCGTGATAAAAGGATTTTGCCGGATATGATGAAGGATCTGCATGTCTTTTTCCACGGTCATCCTCCTTTCTTCTGTTACGCTTTCACAGCTTGTTTACAAACAAAAGTTTATCATGCGGACAACTGTTTTCACAAGTGTGTTTTTCATTTTATTTTTTCTAAATTTGACAAATAGGAATGCGATCATGTAGGATTATCTTAAATTAAAGATATCGAAATTTCGATGTAGATGTAAAGGAGGGTCCATATGTCTGACAAACCACTGCGAAATGATCCCCTCGATCTTTTTGTCGTTTTATCAAGGTCATACAACTGGGTTACCGCTCACTCCAATCGTCACATTCGCGAGCATGGACTAAATCCAACTGAATTCGGCGTACTAGAGGTATTATTTCATAAAGGTCCTCAACCATTGCAGCAAATTGGCGAAAAAATATTGATCTCCAGCGGAAACATCACATACGTTGTGGACAAACTCGAAAAGAAGCAACTGCTCATTCGCAAGCCCTGTTCAGCAGACAGACGCGTCATTTTTGCAGAACTCACTGAAAAAGGGCATCAATTTTTGTCTGAAATCTTCCCGCCTCATCAACTCGCAATTGAGAAAGCGATGGAAGGTCTCACACCAGAAGAACAGCGTCAAGCAATCGAACTGCTTAAAAAATTGGGACGTACTGCTCAAGCTACTTATTAGACGAGCAGTCCCCGTCCCCGCTCTCCAACACTATCTTTCAAAAAAGTGTTGACAAAAGATCCAATACGTAATAATCTTAAAATCAAGATATACACATTAAAAGTTAGTGGCTTACTAAACGGAAGGGGAATGAAATTTCCATGAGTAAAGTACTTTTTATTAAAGCAAACGATCGCCCAGTTGAGCAGGCTACAAGTGTAAAGCTGTACGAAGCTTTCACGAAAGCATACAAAGAAACACATCCAAATGACGAAATCGTTGAGTTGGATCTGTTTGCAGAAAACCTCCCTTATTACGGTAACGACATGCTGACTGCTATGTGGAAAGCAGGAAACGGCATCGAGCTGTCTGCTGATGAGCAAAAACGTGCTGACTTGGTTAACAAATACCTGAACCAATTTACAGCAGCAGACAAAATCGTATTTGCTTTCCCAATGTGGAACTTCACTGTTCCTGCTGTTCTGCACTCATACATGGATTACCTCTCCCAAGCAGGCAAAACATTCAAGTACACAGCTGAAGGTCCAGTTGGTCTGATGGGCGACAAAAAAGTAGCTCTGTTGAGTGCACGCGGTGGCGTTTATTCCGAAGGGCCTATGGCTCAGATGGAAATGGCAAACAAATACGTTCGCACGATCCTCGGCTTCTGGGGCGTTAGCAATGTAACCGAAGTAATCGTAGAAGGTCACAACCAATTCCAAGACAAAGCAGCTGAGCTCGTTGCAGCTGGTGTAGAAAAAGCAGTAAAACTGGCGGAATCCTTCTAAGGCCCGCCAGCCTTTTTGGACAAATATCTCAAAATAAAGATATACTAATTAAAAGTAATTAAGGAGAGATGAAAAGTGTTGGATACTGGATTGTTGTTAATTCGTTTGGTCATTGGTTTGACGTTTGCAGGTCATGGTACGCAGAAATTGTTTGGTTGGTTTGGTGGTCATGGTTTGAAAGGAACAGGCGGCTGGCTGGAGTCCATCGGAGTGAAACCTGGAGTAGCGATGGCCTTTGTCGCTGGATTGTCTGAACTCGTTGGTGGTCTGATGTTTGCGGCAGGCGTAGGTATCTGGCCAAGTGCTATTTTGCTTGCTTTCACAATGCTGGTTGCCATCTTGAAGGTACACGGTCAAAATGGATATTGGGTCACACAAAACGGATTCGAATACAACCTGGCATTAATCGCAGTTGTTATTGGTGTGGCGTTGATCGGTCCAGGTGCATACATCTTGTTTTAATGGTAACCCCTCACAACCCGTAAGCCAGCAATCGTACTAAGGGAGGAACATCAGATGGAAATCCGCGTCTATACAAAGAACGAGCAAGCAAAAGGACATTTTGGCGACGGTGAAATCGTAGAGAACAAACCAATTGGCTTCCCTCATGAAGGCTCCGTTGTCAAACGGGTAGGACCACTTTTTTACTGGGCATGGGCAAAATCACTGAAGACATTTGAAATTCCGCTGCACCCTCACTCCGGCTTTGAAATTTTGTCGTATGTCCTCACAGGGACAGTCGGACATCGAGACACGCTCGGAAATCTTCAAGAGGTGTCGACAGGCGGCGCACAGATCATGCAAACCGGTTCAGGCGCGTACCATGCAGAAGAGCTCGGCAAGGATACAGAAATGTTTCAAATCTGGTTTGAACCGCATCTGGCACAAACGACGAAGCAACCGCCGACTTACCATCAGTATGATCATGAGGAGTTTCCGTCTGAGGATGTTGATGGAGTGCAAGTGAAGCACATCATCGGGTCACCTGCGCCCATTCAGTTGGTCACGGATTCCTTTATGAGCGATATCACGATTCCCGCTGGAAAGTCGTATGCAAAAGAACTCCCGGCTGGTTATGCTCACGCAGTCGTCATAGTGGAAGGAAACGGAAGCGTTGCAGAGAAAGCAACTGTCAGCGAGAATCACACCCCGGCAACCAAAGGTGACTTTGTCGTTCTCTCCACCGAGGAAAGCAGCACAGCCATCTACACAGCATCAACGGATGCTCCGCTCCGCCTGGTGTTGATTCAGGTACCAACTGAGGTTGATTATCCACTCTATCGTAAATAATCTACTCTTCCAAACGCCCTTATCCTATCATCAAGCCCAGCCGTCACATTTTTGTGACGGTCTTTTTCGTATAAACTCCGCCTCCTCATGGGACATTAACGAGGAAATCGTTAACAATTTTTGGTGCCGATCAGAAAGGAAGTTGAACGTGGAAGATATCGTGATGACCAGAGCCATTTTCGGGACGACTATGGCCTTTCACATTATTTTTGCGACCATGGGTGTTGGTCTCCCGCTCATGATCTTGCTGGTGGAGCTCCTCTTTTGGCGGACGCGTGACCGCGATTACGAGATTATGGCCAAACGCTGGACAAAAGCGCAGGCGATCTTGCTAGGTGTCGCGATCCCCTCTGGAACGATTGCTGGGGTCCAGCTTTCCCTGTTATGGCCTGGGTTCATGGCGATTGTCGGCAAGGTGATCTCGCTGCCTTTTCAGATCGAAATATTCGCTTTCTTTGTGGAAGCCTTATTTATGTCCATCTACGTCTACGCGGCTCACCGCCTATCCCGCAACATGCGCTTGCTGAGCTTGTTCATGGTGTTGCTTGGTGCGACGGCCTCTGCGATCCTGATTACGAATGTCCACGCCTTTGAAGGCACTCCAACTGGCTTTCGGATGGTCGACGGGCAGATTGTCGACGTGGACCCCTGGAAAGCTTTTTTTAATCCCAGCTTTTTCGTAACGGCAGGTCATGTAACTGTCTCTGCTTATATGACGGGGGCATTCATCGTCGCTGGAGTAGCAGCATGGAAAATGCTTCGCGCCGAAAAAGGGAGTCGGGTTTATTTGTATCACCAAAAAGCACTCTTGGCCGGTTTAATCGTGGGAGGCACCTTTTCCCTTTTAACTGCCTTGAACGGTCACGAATCAGCGCAGCTTTTACATGAATACCAGCCGGAAAAGCTGGCCGCTGCGGAAGGACTATTTGAAACACAAGCATATGCCCCACTCGCGATTGGCGGCTTTACCGATCCCGAGACGAAAAAAGTCAAATACGCCATCGAGATTCCATGGGCGCTCAGCTTCCTTGCAGCCAACCGCTTTGACGAGGTCGTGGTCGGTCTGGACGACTTTCCAAAGGAACTGTGGCCTCCACTCTACATCCATACGCTATTTAACGGGATGGTTATCATCGGCAGCTTGTTGATCTTCGTTGGTTTCATCGGCTTCGCTTGGAAGAAGCTCCTAAAGCGCTCTCAGTATCCCCGTTGGGTTCTCTGGGTCTTTGTCGTAAGTGGACCGCTCGCCTTGCTAGGCATCGAATTCGGCTGGATATTTGCCTGCACTGGACGCCAGCCATGGGTGGTGTATCGTGTGATGAAAACAGTAGACGCCGCTACCCAAGCAGCAGGCATCTCTACTCTATTTTGGATTTTCCTCTCGGTGTACGTATTTTTCGCGATCGTCACCCTACTCGTATTCCGTAGCTATTTTGGCCGCCATCCCTTGGAGCTCGATCCGCCAGAACAGCCGAAAGTGGACGGAGGAACAGCATGACTGACACGATTATTGCCATTACGCTGCTCTGGATTTTCGTCGTTATCTATTCCGTCGCGGCCTCCTTCGACTTCGGTGCTGGTTTTTGGTCAATGATCTATTTGAATCGGGAAAAAACCAAAGCCACTCAAATCGCCAATCGCTACCTCTCGCCCTCCTGGGAGGTCGTGAATGTCTTTATCGTGTTAATTGTAGTCGCACTCGTTACCTTTTTCCCTGGCGCGACCTACACATTGGCAAGCCTGCTGCTTGTTCCCGGATGTCTCGTGGTGTTATTGATGTTGATTCGCAGTACGTTCATGGTGTTTTCTCATCTGATTCACAGATATGATAAGATGCTCAGCATCGTCTCAGGCGTTACCGGGATATTGGTACCAGCTCTGTTAATCAGCGTGCTCCCTGTGACACAGGGCGGGTTGTCTCGAACGATCAATGGTGTGGAGTCTCTCGATTGGGGACTCTTTTTGACTAGCCCGCATGTCTATTCTTTTATTGGTCTTGCCGTCAGCAGCACACTCTACCTCTCGTCGCTGCTTCTCGCGGACTACTCCTTCGTCGCAGGTGAAAAGCAAGCCTTCTCTGTCTACCGCCGTGATGCGGTGTTTCTGGGGCCAATTACGTTGCTTGCGGCATTGGTTACCGTGATGACGATGCAAATGGAGGCAAAATGGCTATATGAGCGCAGTCTCGACTATTTGCCGTGGCTTATTGCATCGGCGGTCTGCTTTTTCATTAGCTATATCGCTCTCTTGGTACCACAAGATCGTCGATATTTCGGCATCCACCTTCCGCGGATTGCAGTCATTGTCACCACGACGCAATACCTGCTCGCCAGCTATGCGTATGGTGCAGCACGCCTCCCCTACATCGTCTATCCCAATGTGACGATTGAGTCCAGCTTTACACACCCGGATACGTTCCACGCTCTGTTCATTTGTTATCTAGTTGGCTTTGCGATTCTCGTACCCGGTTTTATTTATTTCTGGCGTCTGTTTATGAGGGACGAGCAGTACGTCCGGCAAAAATAGCAATTTCGCAAAACGCAAAAGGAAAGAGGCTTCGCCCTGATACGGCGGAGCCTCTTTTTTTCGGTCAAAAGCACGATCAGAAGATTTTCTCTTCCTCCAGCATCATTTTTTGCTCAAACGGCGCCGTTAGCACGATCAATGTATAGGAGAAGCCGAAATCTCCGGTGCGTTCCGAGAAGGCAACCAATTCCTCCGTCGACCTTGTTACCACTTTCAGCATGTAGTTATACTCCCCACTGATCCGGTACATGTCCGTCACTTCCGGCGATTGCTTGCAGAAATCGATGAACGCCGCACATTGCTTGGTGCGGAACATGACAAATGCAGTCGTGTGCTTACCCAGCTTTTCTTGAGAGATCGACGCGTGGTAGCCCGTAATGATTCCCTGCTCCTCGAGACGACGGACCCGCTCCTTCACGGCAGGCTGCGTCATCCCGATGATTCTCCCCAGCTCCGCGAACGGTATCCTCGAATTTTCGTGCAACAAGCTCATGATTTTGTAATCAATTTGGTCCACGCAGATCATCCTTTCAAATCCATAAGTGTTTTCTGCCAAATAACTTGTATATAGAAATCCTCTTATCGAAAACACCTTTGTTTATGTATGTAAATTATAGAAATCGTTTTGTAAAATGTCACTACATCAATTTTGTTAGCTCGAGGAGTGAACCACCTTGCCCAAAAAATTTTTAATCCTATTGCTGGCCTTGGGAGAATTTATGATTGGCACTGCCGAGTCAATCGTGACCGGAATCATCGGCATGATCGCAGATGACACCCATGTCTCCCTCTCCCTCGCTGGTCAGTTAGTGACCGCCTTTTCCCTGGCCTTTGCCTTTGGGGCTCCGGTCTTGATTGCGCTCACCGCGGCAGTAGAACGCAAAAAACTCATCCTTTGGACACTGTTTTCTTTCATAGTGGCAAACCTGCTCGCATCCATAAGCCCAAGCTTCTCCCTACTGATGGTATCCCGCATTCTGCTAGGGCTTTGCGGAGGCATCTACACTGTGGTAGCTCTCGCGCAAGCTGCTAACATGGCCTCCCCAGAGAAAAAAGGCAGCTCCATCGCGATCATCCTCATGGGCTTCAGCCTCTCGCTCGTGCTTGGGGTTCCACTTGGTACCATGCTGGGAGACATCTGGGGATGGCGTCCTGTTTTCGCGCTTATTGCCGTCCTAACACTGATTCCCTTCTTTGCCATCCTCGCCTTTTTGCCGAAGCAGCAGGGGGAAGAAACCGTCCCGCTACGCAAACAGTTGGCCGCACTCCGCAACAAACGGGTGATTCATGCGCTATGTATCTCTTTGTTCTTTGTCACAGGGTATTCCACCGTCTATACCTACATTACTCCGCTTCTACAGAGCACTTCCGCCATGACGACTGCTTGGGTAAGCACCACGCTTTTCTTGGCAGGCCTCGCTAGTGTGGCTGGCTCGCGGATCGGAGGCGTCTCCACCGACAAATGGGGGATTCGCCCCACGCTGTATGTCAGCTTGCTTCTCCATGCGGCTATCCTGCTGATCCTGCCGCTGTCTTCGCAACTGTTCACGTGGGCAATCATCACGGTTATGTTCTGGGTCGCTGCCGTGCAAACCACCGTTCCAGCCCAGCAGTACTATTTGATCACGCTGTCCCCTCACTCTTCGCAGGTGGCCCTCAGCATGAACACCTCGGTTTTTCAGCTTGGGCTGGCGCTGGGAGCAGGACTTGGTGGAGCGATCGTAGACCATGCAGGTATTGTTCACATCAGCTGGGTCGGCGGTCTGCTCGTCCTCGTCGGCTTTGGCTTTGCATGGGCTTCGTTTGCTCAGGAAAAAAGGCAGCAAAGCTTGCGAGCGTAAAAACGTAAACATCGCACGGAAGGCGAAAAAACCCGCCAAGGCTTAACGCCCGAGCGGGTTTGCTTTTTTCATCATTCCATCGACTAAACCAACGCTGGTTTTTTCTCCAACATGGTGCCTTCCTGCGCGTAACGTACGTGCCAGGAGAATACTTTTTCCAGTACGTGCGGAGTGTGTCCGCCACGTGTGAGTGCTTCCTCGTAGTACGCCATCAATTGATCGCGGTACATCGGATGCGCACAGTTCTCGATAATTTTGATGGCTCTCTGGCGCGGAGCCAAGCCTCTTAGGTCAGCCAAGCCTTGCTCAGTGACGATAATATCTACATCGTGCTCGGTATGATCCACATGGGAGGCAAACGGAACGATGCTCGAGATGTTTCCACCTTTGGCAATCGACTTGGTTACGAAAATACCCAGACGTGCGTTACGAGCAAAATCACCAGAACCGCCGATACCGTTCATCATTCTCGTACCCGATACATTGGTCGAGTTGACGTTGCCGTAAATATCCGCTTCAATCGCGGTATTGATCGCAATCAGACCGAGGCGGCGAATCAGCTCTGGATGGTTCGTGATTTCTTGCGGACGCAACAGCAGCTTGTCCCGGTATTGGGCGAAATTCTCGGTGACATGCTTCATTTTTTCAGCTGTCAGCGTGATCGAACAGCCAGAGGCAAACGAAATTTTACCTGCATCCAGCAAATCAAACACCGCATCCTGCAACACTTCCGAGAAGACAGTCAGATCCGTGAATTCCGAATCCAAAAATCCGTTGAAAACCGCATTCGCTACCGATCCAATCCCCGATTGCAATGGCGCGAGATTGTTCGGCAAGCGTCCCTCTTTTACCTCCTGACGCAAAAACTCGATCAGATGAGCCGCAATCTGCGCCGTTTCTTCGTCCGGCTCCACAATCGTCGACGGAGAATCCAACTGATTCGTCAGGACAATCCCTTTTACTTTATCCGGATCGACAGGAATCCCTGCTGTGCCGATTCGCTGATCCACGGACGTGAGCGGAATCGGTTCACGCTCTCCTTTTTTTGCGGGTGTATAAATATCATGGATGCCTTCCAACTCCACCGATTGAGCCATATTCAGCTCAATGATGACATGCTTGGCATTTTCTACGAAAATATTGGAGTTCCCCACGGACGTAGCCGGAATGATCATGCCCTCTTCTGTAATTGCAACCGCTTCCACAATCGCGTAGTCGACCGCGTCTATCGCTCCCTGACGAATCGCTTCCGCTGTATGAGACAAATGCTGGTCAACGAACATCATGCTGCCATCGTTGATTTTTTTGCGCATAACCGGATCAGCTTGAAAAGGCAATCGCTTGTTGATGATCCCCGCTTCCGCCATCACGGCATCCACATCGGAGCCGAGTGAAGCTCCTGTATATACGTTTACGCCAAAAGGCTTGTTCTCTTTTTTCGCCAGCTCAGCCAATGCGAGCGGCACGACCTTGGCATCACCAGCACGCGTGAAACCACTTAACCCGATCGTCATGCCATCCTCAATCCATCCTGCTGCTACCTCAGCCGTCACGATTTTATCTGCCAGTCGTTTATCGCGTAAGCGTTCCCACATCATTGTGACCTCCCATGCCATCTTTGTTGCCTTTTACACTAGCACATGGATTCTGAGCGAGCACTCGATTTTCAGCAAAACAGAATATTTACGCGGCTATCAAGAAAAAACGACAGCGAACCGTTCTCATTTGTCAGATATTTCAGAAGCCGAGCAATTGCCGAAACGAGCTGGCGTACGACTGGCTCACAGGAACTCTCGTCTTTTGCTTATCCTTCATTTCCAATAAAAACGTCGAATGAAAATGCGGGTGAATAAAGCCGATCGATTCCATATTGACGAAATAGGAACGATGACAACGCACAAATCGCTCTTGCGGGAGCATGTACTCCAGTTCAGCCATGTTGTATTTGTTCGCATATGATCCACTAACCGTGTGCAGAAGCGTTTTTCCATCATGAGAGCTAATATAGACGATCTCTGTTAACGGAATAGGCAGCCAGCCAGCCTCCCCTTTTCCGACCAAAAACGATAGACGCGCCTCCGGATTTGTCAGCGGAACGCTTTGAGGTGGATAGATGGCGGTAATACAGCCCACGACCTGACCATTTCGCACTAGTGGAAGCGAGAGTCCGTAGTACGGCACACCAAAAATACGACTCTCCACCTGATGCCCTACCTTCCCCATTTCCAAGAGGGCTTGATGTGTAGCCGAGCCAATGGGAACGAGATCCCCTGGCGTAATTTTCAGATCAATATTCGAACTCGGTTGATAGTACAAGTATTGTGAGCCGTCCGAGATTGCAATCGATACCCCGTCTGGCACGACTTCCCCAATCATTTGCAGCACCTCTGGAACCAATCTGTCCTCCATGCTGATTCCTCCTGCTCGTGTTATTGCTTTTCCCTATCTTCTATCTCCTATCTTCTATTAAAACACATTTCCCTACCACCAAATCAATCCTTGTCTTTCCTCTCTATACAAGCGAATCCATCCGATTACAGTCAGGCATTGTGCTATCATGAGATTACAAAACATTCACGATTGTTTAAGCAAAGGCGGTGCAGCATGGACCACACCATTGTCTTGATTGCAAAAGGAACGGACACTCTCGAATTTTTGTTAAAAGAACTGCGGGCTTATTTCGAGCCGTATTGTAAAGTCGTCGGTTATGCCAGCCATGAGCACATTCCCGATTTGAGCGGAGTCGATCATGTCTTTATCACAACCAAATCCCCGGAGCTGTACACAGTTGCCCGTCAAGCTGTTGCTGACTCCGTACCCATCACGGTTTTAAACCGTTTTTTCGAGTTGCACAAAATGAAAGCCCTGATGCAGATCCCTCCGGGGACGACCGTCCCTGTTATGAACAATTCGCCAGTTTCCGCACAGGAGGTCATCCAAAATCTATTAGAGGCGAACGTCGATCATTTGAATTACGTTCCCTTTCACCCTGGATGTACATTTGATGATCTCGAATTTCAATACGCCATCATTATGAGCGTTCCTGACGTACCTCTTCCTCCTCATGTGGAGGTGATCGATCTCGGTTTTCGCAAAATCAGCATTCATGACCTGATTGATACCGGTCGCAAGGTAGGGGTGCCCAGTGAATGGGAGCGCGAGTACTTGTCTGCCTTCATTGTAGAAATGTCTGAGCTCGCGAAAATGCTCGGCACCTCCTACGCAGAAGTACAGAAGCTTAACAGCCAGCTGCAATCTACCTTTCAGGCAGTCAAAGACCCCGTGATCGCTTGCAATGAACAAGGTCTGATCACGTTTATAAACGACGTCGCCGTTGAGCTGTTTTGTCCACATGCATCTACCATTGTTGGACAACCGTACACGGTATTGAAGGAGCACAGCTTGCTGAAGCCCTTTTTTGAGCAGGAAGATCAGGAGGACGCCCTCGTAACCATTGATCACAAACAATTTATCGTCAGCAGTCAAAGCATCCGCCGCAAGCATGAGCATTTAGGCTTCGTTTGTACGCTAAAAGACGTGACTGAAATCCAACGCTTGCGAACCACGCTTACGTTGCGCGGCCATACAGCCACCTACTCCTTTTCCGATATCAAAGGACAAAGCCAACCACTGCTCCAAGCCATCGAGCTCGGCAAAAAGATGGCAAAAAACAATCAAACGATCCTGCTGACAGGCGAAAACGGAACGGGAAAAGAGCTGTTCGCCCATGCCATTCATCAGCACTCGCTACGCAAAAACGGCCCCTTTGTCGCAATCAACTGTGCCTCCTTACCGGAAAACCTGCTGGAGAGCGAGTTGTTTGGCTACGAAGACGGTGCCTTTACAGGAGCACGAAAAGGCGGAAAGCCCGGCCTGTTTGAGCAAGCGGATGGCGGGACGATTTTTCTCGATGAGGTGGGGGACATCTCTGGGGCCATTCAGGTCAAGCTGCTTCGCGTGCTGCAAGAAAAGCAGGTCATCCGCGTGGGCGGTACGGGAATTCTTTCTGTGGATTGCCGCATCATCGCTGCTACCAATCGCGATTTGGAAGACGCTGTTTCCCAAGGAAGCTTTCGCGAGGACCTGTTCTATCGTTTGGCTGTCCTGCCGATCCAGATTCCCGCTTTGCGTGAGCGAATCAGCGATATTCCCCTTCTCATCGAGGAGCATCTGGAGCAGCAAGGTATTCGCAAAACATGGTCGCCAGAAGTCATGGAGCTATTCAATCGCCATGACTGGCGGGGGAACATTCGCGAACTGAAAAATGTCGTCGACTATGCCATTACAGTAAGCGAGCATCCTGTCATCGGCATTCAGGATCTCCCCAAACGATTGACGGATAGCCTTTTCAAAAAGCAGCAGACGGCTTCTATCCCCCAATTGGACGACAATCGTGATCTGGATATTTTGTATTGCTTGCATCATTATTACGTATCCAACAAACCAATCGGGCGTTATCAATTGGCGCACTCCCCTGAGCTACAATCGGTAGGCTGGACGGAGAGCGCACTGCGGCATAAGCTGAAGCTGTTAGAGCAGCAAGGTTTGGTGCGTTCAGGCACAACCCGACAAGGAACCTCCATCACCCCTGCGGGTATCGAATTGTTGCGAAAACACGGGCGGATTTAGCATCCGCCTATTGAATAATAGGATGTATTAGGCTGCATAAAACCTAATAAACATTCCTAAAGCTCATTTTCTTCCCTTCCCTTGCCGTTGAAAATACACTAAAAACCCTTATATTCGGGAAATTTCGACACTTGGCACGACCCTTGCTTGTCATAAGCAAAAAAAGCGAGGTGACCTCATGTCTACACATCCATTGAAACCTGCAAAGAAACGTTTTTCTGTGCCGCATACCTATGCCATCCTCTTTATCATCATCATTTTGGCAGCCTTGGCTTCCTACGTGCTTCCGGCTGGTGAGTTCGATCGCGTCAAGGACGCTGCCTCAGGCAAAACCATCGTCGTCAACGGTAGCTACCATCCTGTAGAAAGTGATCCGGTCTCGTTCTTTGACATGTTCAAAGCGATTCCAGAAGGGATGCAAAAAGGTGCGCAAATCATTTTCTACATCTTTATTGTAAGCGGTGTATTCGGAATCATCCGCCAGACCGGAGCGATTGAAGCCGGGATCAATAAAGGTGTCCGACACTTGGAAGGTCGGGAAAAGCTGCTCATTCCTGCTTCCATGTTCCTTTTCTCCATCGGTGGCTTCACCATGGGAATGGCAGAAGAAAGTATCATTTTCGTTCCAATCGGTATCGCGCTTGCTCGTGCAATGGGCTTTGATGCCGTAACAGGTACAGCCATGATCACTATGGGGGCGGCAGCTGGCTTCATGGGCGGAATGATCAATCCATTTACAGTTGGGGTGGCGCAGTCCCTCGCGCAATTGCCGCTCTTCTCTGGTCTTACCTTCCGTGCTGTTGTGTATGTCTTCGTGCTCGCTTTTGCCATCTGGTACGTCATGCGCTATGCGTATCGTGTCAAAGCAGACCCGACCAAGAGTGTGCTTTATGGCGTGGAGAATCACGCAAGTCAAGAACAGGCAACAGTAGACATTCCCGATCTGAATGCACGTCACAAGCTCGTTTTCCTGGTAATGGTCTGTGGCCTCGCCTTCAACGTATACGGTGTATTCAAGTACGAATGGTTCCTGACCGAGCTTACCGCTTCCTTCCTGATCATGGGCCTTGTTGCTGGTCTCGTCGGAGGTTTGTCGGTCAATACGCTGTTTGATTCCTTCGTCGCTGGTGCGAGAGCCGTTACGTTTGGAGCGCTGATCGTCGGTTTTGCCCGCGCAATTACGGTCGTCTTGGAAGACGGAAAAATTATCGATACGATGATTAACAGTCTGACTTCGGCGATTGGTCATTTGCCAGATGCCGTAAACGTCCTGGCTATGTTTGTTATTCAAGCCTTTCTCAATCTCTTCATTTCTTCCGGTAGTGGACAGGCAGCGACAACAATGCCGATCATGGTGCCGATTGCGGACTTGCTCGGCATCCAACGTCAGATTGCGGTTCTTGCCTTCCAATACGGTGATGCGGTAACCAACTCCATTATCCCGACTTCTTCTGCGTTGATGGGCTATCTGGCTGTTGCAGGCATTCCGTATGAGAAATGGGTCAAATTCATTTGGAAGCTGCTAGCAGGTTGGGCCGTGATCGCCTCAATCGCGCTCATTGTAGCAGTGACAATCGGCGTTTCGTAACAAATGAGCTATTCATTAAACTGGCTGCGTCAAGTAGATTGGCGTAGCCTGCGCTTCACTTATCGACTACTCACGAACAAACCGATGGAGGAACCATGCGCACAACGATCAAACAATTGCAGCCCGCCATTTTTTCTCTATACGAGCATTTACACCAGCATCCAGAGATAAGCTGGGAGGAAGTCCAAACCACCTCATTCATTGCTGACTTCTTGAAAAAACACCATTGCCACGTCACTACCTTTGATGACGTGACGGGAGTGGTTGGCGAATGGGGCGATCTGACGCCAGGAAAATTGACTGTAGGCGTACGAGCAGACATGGACGCCCTTTGGCAAGAAGTAAACGGCGTCTTTACCGCGAATCATTCCTGCGGACACGATGCGCATATGACCATGGCATTAGGCGTCCTCATGGTTCTGCAAGCAATGGACGTCCAGCTCCCTGGGCGCCTAAAGCTCATTTTCCAACCAGCAGAAGAAAGCGGAAATGGCGCACTTGCGATGGTGAACAAGCAGGTAGTGGACGATATTGATTTTCTGTACGGTGTCCACCTTCGTCCCATTCAGGAAATCCCGCGCGGCACCGCTGCTTCTGCCATCCTGCACGGAGCGGCAGGTACAGTATTCGGGCACATCAAGGGTGCCGATGCTCATGGCGCACGGCCTCACCTCGGAGTCAACGCTATCGAGGTAGCCGCTGCGATTGTCGAGCAGTTAAAAGGCATTCATCTCGATCCGCTCGTCCCTTATTCCGTCAAAATGACGCAGCTTTCCGCCGGCAGCAAAAGCAGCAATATCATTCCGGGCTCGGCGCAGTTCCACTTGGACTTACGCGCACAGACGAATGAAGTCATTCACGCCCTATTCGCCCGTGTCGAGCACATTTTGCAGCACGTTTCCCGTCTATATGAAGTTGAGCTGTCTTACGAGATCACTGAACGCGTCTATGCGGCGGAAGTGAACGAAGAAGCGAGACTGATCATGGCGGATGCCATTACCCAAACCTTGGGGGCAGAAAAGCTCGAACCGCCGATTCAGACACCGGGCGCGGAAGACTTCCACTACTACACCAAGGAACGTCCACAGCTTCGTGCGACCATGCTTGGTTTAGGCTGTGGCCTGACACCAGGACTTCATCACCCGCAGATGACTTTTGAAAAAGAAGCGCTGCTAGACGGCATCGAGATTTTGGCAAGAACGGTATTGAATACGTTTGAGCGACAATCCAAATGAACGGTTGAGGAGAGATGAATATGAAAATCGAACGCGTGGACCTGCAACGAATCAAAATTCCGTTGAATTCCCCTTTTGAGACGAGCATGGGAGTCGAAACCCACAAGGAATGCATTCTGGTGCGTGCGCACAGCGGTGCCCATGTCGGCTTCGGTGAAAGTGTCGCGATGGACGTCCCTGTTTACAACGAGGAAGATGTCGATACGGTCTGGTACATGCTCGAAAAGTATTTGATCCCGCAGCTGTTTTCACGGGAGATCGAGCATCCTGATGATGTATCCCGCCTCTTCTCTTGGATGCGCCGCAACCACATGGCCAAAGCCGCTTTAGAAGGTGCCGTCTGGGATTTGTACGCCAAAATGAACGGTCTCTCCCTCTCCCAAGCATTGGGCGGAACTCGGACGACGATCGACGTCGGTGTGAGTATCGGAATCGAGCCGACCATCGAAAAACTGCTGCAACGCGTAGAAGGCTTCATCCGTGACGGCTACAAAAAGATCAAAGTGAAAATCAAACCGGGCTTTGATGTCGAGCCAATGCGTGCGATCCGCAACACATTTGGACCAGATGTTCCACTGATGGCGGACGCAAACTCTGCGTATACGCTGGCAGACATGGAGATGCTGAAGGCTTTGGACGGCTTCGGTTTGATCATGATTGAACAGCCATTGGCTCATGATGACATCATCGACCATGCGACCTTGCAAAGAGAACTGAAAACGCCGATCTGCCTCGATGAAAGTATCCATACAGTAGAAGATGCCCGCAAAGCTCTCGAGCTCGGCAGTTGCCGGATTATCAACATCAAAATCGGTCGCGTAGGCGGTCTGACAGATGCCAAGAAGATTCATGACCTGTGTGAGAAACGAGGCGTACCTGTATGGTGCGGAGGAATGCTGGAGGCAGGAATTGGACGGGCGCATAATATCGCGATGGCCTCGCTTAGCAACTTCACGATTGCCGGCGATACATCCCCTTCGCATCGCTACTTTGCGGAAGATATCGTGACACCCGTTATCGATTTTGCAGCACCTGGCTTGCTGGCTGTACCGACAACGCCAGGGATCGGTTTTGACATCAATGAGTCTGCCATTCGCAATGCCCTGATCGAGCATAAAAGCTACTATGCAAATCAGGAGTCTACTACGACAGTCATTCCGACCTGGTAGACCACATTTATCGATTCGAAGCGAAAAAGAACAGAGAGTGCCCATTGGCCTCCCTGTTCTTTTTATTTGTGAGAGTTTATTAATCCGTAATCGTCAAAAGCTTGCACAAATTATGCTCGGCAAGAGCTCGCTTCTCCGGCGGGAACCGCTTTAAGAGATCCAACGCAGCATACGGAAGCTTCAATGCATGAGGATCGCTGTAGAGCCTTTCCCAGTATAGAGGTGAAAAAATTTCCTCGAAAGCTGGCTCCTTCACCTCATCCTCTAAAGTGAACGGAGGAACATGGCGATTCAAATAGATTTGAAGACGATGGTTTACGATACCAGGCTTCACAATATCCTCATAACCGAATCGCTCTAGATCTGTTAACGCATGAGCCTGTGTGATGTTATGAACGACCTCGCTTGCCAAATGATAGCGTACCCCGTTAATATCACGCGGCGGTATAACCAAATGTAGCTCAGCAAACGCCCGCTCTGCCATCTCTGCAGTTGTATGGTAAGGTGCAACTTCGTCGTCTTTGACATCATCAATCGTCATGCCATGGTAATTCTCGATGCCCCAATAACGGTCTTTCCTGTCTTCTGTCGTCGCTTGGAGAATCCTGACTAGGCCACCCACCACAGTCGGAGTGATCATATCAGGGCGTTCGCGCAGTGCTTTTAATGCCAACACACCTAGTGCTAGTCCATGGCCTGATGTCCGAAGCTGCTTCACATTTTGCTGGAGGCCATTGATAACGTGCTGTAACAAGGAGGGGTCAGCTTTCTCGTCTTGATCTAGTGGAACAAACCATTCAGGTTTTTGCTTGCGGAAGGATTCGCATGTCCGCTCAATACCCTCTTTTACATGTTCAGGGAGATCGTGCTCACGATCCATGAAGTACCCTGCCAATAACGCTGCCCCATAATGACCGTCGAACCATCCCGCTACAGCTGCACGTGCCATTCCCGTAATGCCAAGCTCCAAGTAAGAATCAAGTAATCGCATATAACTTCCTCCTTTTTCCATTTATGCACCCATAATATAACATACATTTTTGTTTGTAAAGTATGATATTTTAGTTTTTGCACACATGAAAAAAGGCCCCGGATATCCCGAGCCCTTCATCTACTCGCTATCATTTTCCTTACTTAATCCAGCTTAAATTCTACTTCGTCTGTCTCTGGGCGATAATCGACAATCAGCCCTTTTCCATTCATATACCACAGCTCATCTTTTTCCATATAAAATGTGATGCCATCCTCTACTGCCGAAATGCCGATTTCATTCGGCAACTCTTTGGCAATCCCCATCGAGAATGAATCCTGGACCGTACTAACGCCTCCGTACCGGACAAAAAAACGAATGCTGTCTCCTTCTTTGCATCCCCATTCTTCCCGAAACCATGCTACCGCTGCTTTAGTGATCGTCATGTTCATGAGTACAACCACTCCTCTCTGCCTATAGTTTACCTCAATTTAGAGATATTAGAAACATAAATGTATGTTAAATGGAATTGCTCCACTATTTGAAAAAAGAACCGATTCCCTACTCTGGGAACACGGTTCTTTCCATCTGTTTACGGCTTTATTGGAAGTGTAACCAAAAAACTGGTTCCGATACCTACCTCACTGCTGACCTGAATTTTTCCGTGGTGAGCATCCACGATCCATTTGGCAATGGAAAGCCCCAAGCCTGTTCCTTCTGTCGCACGAGAGCGCATTTTATCCACCCGAAAGAAGCGATCAAACAAATACGGAATATCCTCCTTGGAAATCCCGATCCCACTGTCTTTTACGAGAATCGAAACGCGGCCGCCTTCCTTTTTGCAAGAGACATAAATCCGGCCATCTTCGTTCGTGTACTTCAAGGCATTGTCCAGCAAGATAACCATAAGCTGATGCAGACGTTCTTGGTCCCCCATCATCTCAATGGGTTGCTGGATGTCTGTTTCGAGGCGAATTTCCCGTGCGATGGCAAGCTGTGCAAAAACCTGGGTGCATTTGATCGCTACCTCGTCTAAGCACAGCGCCTGATTCATGATCTGCAATTCGTTAGAATCACTGCGAGCCAGTGTGAGCAAATCCGAGACGAGCCTGCTCAAGCGCTTGGCCTCCTGCATCCCAATCATGATTTTTTCACTTTCCTGCTCAATCGTATGATCCGGGTGTTTGAAAAGCCTTTCTAGATTGACCATGATGGCCGTGAGCGGCGTCCTCAACTCATGAGAAGCATCGGCAATAAACTGCTGCTGTTTTTCCCACGAGACTTGGATCGGAATCAGTGCCCTTCTCGCCAAAAACCACCCAGCCACAATCGCAATGACAATACTGATAATGTCGCCGATCATGACAACGTATAGCAAGCTGTCCAGCACGTTTTGCTCAGGCGCCAGATTGTAAACCAGTTGAAACTGGTACGCGGTCTGTATCCGATTGCCTACAACGACCTTTTTCGGAACAGTAACTGTCTGCACGCGGTAGATTTGTCCATTCACTGTTTTTGTTTCGATTCCGTCTGCTTTTCCGTTATGCTGGAATTTTGCATACTCCTCTGGCTCCAGCCTATCACTAAATGCCGTCCCGATGACACGACCAAAGCTATCCCAGACGAGCAAAACATATCGGCGATCTAGATCGTTAAACTTTTTCCTCTCCTGACGGTTGTATGGAAAAGGGTCGTCTTCAATACGATGGAGTCGAGGCAAAGCATCAACTGCCAGCCTTTGGCTGACTTTGGTCATTTCTCGGTCCACCTGTGAATAGAGACGGTACTTCATCGTGTAGTAGACTGCGCTACCCAGCCCGTTCAACAAGAGAAGCACCACTACTACGTTCAACGTTACGAGCCGAACCCTCGTTTTTCGAAACATCATTTGTTTTCCTTTTTCAAAATGTAGCCCACATTGCGGATCGTTCGGATGAAACCTTCGTAAGCACCCAGCTTTTTACGCAGGTAGTGGACATACAAATCGACCACTCCGTAATTCGCTTCTGAATCAATTCCCCATACGCGGTCAAAAATTTGTTGGCGCGTCAATATTTGCTCCCGATTTTGCAGGAAGTACTTAAGTAGCTCGTACTCCTTCGTGGTTAACTTCATCGGCTCATCATCAACAAACCCGTCATATTCATTTATCTTCAGCGACAGAGAACCGTACGTCAGCTCGCCTTCTGTGTTCTGTTTCCCTTGCCGACGCAAAAGGGCTCTCACTCTCGCCGTCAGTTCTTCGGCCGCAAAAGGCTTGACCAAATAATCGTCTGCTCCGGCATCCAATCCCTCGACTCTCGACTCTACGCTATCTTTTGCCGTTAAAAATAAAACCGGCGTCATTATCCCTTTTGTACGCAACGTTCTCACCAGTGAAAGACCATCCATTCCTGGCATCATAATGTCTAGGACTAGCAAATCGTAGATGCCGCGTTCCGCCAATAACAAGCCGTCATCTCCGCGGTCTGCCATATCCACCTGATATCCTTCATCGGCCAGGACTCCTGCAATTGTCTGAAGCAGCGCTTTTTCATCCTCCACTGCAAGAATAAGCATATTGATCCCTCTTTCATTTGAAAAAGCTGTATGACATTCAGCATAGCATAATCGACTGGAATCACAATAATGACCACACTCGCCGATCTTGGCTGTGCACACGCTCCTTTTATTAGAGCACGTATTTTTTTGAATCAGATTTGTAGGTACTGGCGGAAAT
>NZ_JABSUV010000026.1:0-100197 GCF_013284275.1 Brevibacillus sp. HB2.2 | reverse complement strand
CCCTTTCGCCTCAGCCAATTGGTTATTGAGGGCTCTTTTCGCCATGATGGCGGCCACACTGCTTCCCTGCAATTCCTTTTCAAACGCACTTGGTATGTGATTAAACTCTGTACGCTTAGACGCCTCCAGCTTAATTTCCTCACTACTGGATTTATTCTCCTCCAACAGTTCTATCGTATCCGACGCCGTTTTCACGTTCAAGCTCTCAGTCCCGGACAAAGACACGGCTGCCCCTTTCAAGGTCAGCGCACCACTCGCACTGATATTCACATTCGAGGTGCTTTTCAGACTGATGCCTACATCCTTGTTCATGGAGATGTAGAGCATCCCTTCCTGGGCCGTCATCGTCAGCTCTTTATCCCCGAGCGTAAACTCTTTCCCCTGCGGATTCCCAAACGTCTTCACACCGGGGTCCTGCATTTGCCGCTCCTGTTTCTCGGCAGCCGCTCCTTTTGGCGCATGGCGCACGGAGTTCATGACCATGCCGTCGTCTTCATCGTCGCTTGGGAAGTACAGCTTTACCTTTGACCCGAGCTCGGGCATGAGGTACAAAATTTGGTTGCCTTCCGCCGCGTACGGGAACCACTGGGCCTTGCTTGGCTCTTGCTTTTTGTCCATGTTCAGGTGGAGCTTGACCTGGTTGCGACCGATTTGAATCACTTTCCCGTCGATCGCCGCACCGATGATGGCCTTGTTGTACAGCTTCGTTTGCTTGACGGCTTCAGGCACGGCGCAGACGTAGCTCCACCTCAGGAGTCCCTGCTCCAGCTTCCCAGTCACTTTCGTAATGACAAATGTTTGCCCTTCCCGCCGCACCTCATCTCCGATTTGCAACAGGTCGTCGTAATCGAAGGCGTATGTCGTGTACTGGTACTCGCTGACGGACGAGGAGCCGTTTGCGGCTTTTTTCATGTACGGCGCGATGGCCCGGTTGACCTCGTATGGCGATTCCTCATCCAGCTTGATTTGCTTGCGTCCCTCGGGCATGCCGATCCACAAGCGTACCTTATGCGCACTCAAATCTGGGACGAGAACGGCTCCGACATGGGACGCGATTCGTCTTAAAAAGGTCCAGTCTGTCTCCTCGTACTGCATGATGTATTTGCCCTGCTGGCGGTCGTCGAAGGCTTGATCGATGACATCTCCACCGTGATAGATGGACATGATTTCGTCTACAACATCTCGGTACAACCGATTCACCTGTTGAAACGAACGTGTTTTCACGCTCAGATCTAAAGCATATGTATGCGACACGGCCTTTATTGTGACGTAGTGAATGTCCCGTACGACCTTGATCTCCACATGATCCAGCCGACCCATGAAAATCGGCTGTTTTTCCCCGCCCTCCACCTTGTACAGCTCGATGGGATCGTGGGTGCCGGCACGATTGATGATCTCGTCCTCTTTGTCTTCCGGAACAATTCCTGTGATTGTGAGCTTGGCATGCGTGCCTGTTTGATGGACGAACTCCAGCTGATCTAGCCGGATCGGTCCATATGGCCAGACGACTTTTATATCCTGATAGGTCATGACGCCACTTGTACGCTGCATGTTCTCTCCCCTCCTTCTCTAGCAAGCGCGATAAGCGTCAATCCTGACCGTCTTTTTCAATCGTGATGATGCCTGAACGATTGCAAACCAGCTGTGACCTGCTCAGCAAGGCATGCTCGTTGTCGATGAGCACATCGTGTTTTCCATCTGTCCATTTCGAGAACGTCTGTGGTACACACACATCTCCTCCTGCTGCTTTGCAAAACCCAAAGCATCCGATATTCACGCCGGGGACGTGATCGGCGACATTCATGACAGGCTTGTTAAGGCTGTAAACGCCATGGCACCAGGGTAAATTCAAAATGCCGGGGTCGGTTCCCTGACTACACTTGAGGGTCGCTCCCCGCACGACATATGAGTACTCGGGGCTGAACAACCCCATTGTAAGTGCTTGAAGTAACGCTAGCATCATTAGACCTATCTCCCCTTCCAAAAAAATCCTCCGCAAGCAACTTCCATATTCCGTCTTATTTTTACATTCCATCTAATAATCGGGATATATTGGAAAATATTTTATGGGTCAAACGTCCTGTTTCCTTATTTTTCTAAGTAACCCAAAAAGGCTCCCACCAACTCTGCAATGGTTGGGGAAGCCTTTTTGAATTCAAACCTATTCACACTATATGGTTACGCTCTCCTCGATCACCAGTTCACCGTTTGTCGCATCGAGACTGGCCTCTACGCCCAGAGGGAGAGCGATGTTGCACACGCCATGTCCGATCTGAATGTTCCAGATGGTTGGCTTTCCGTACGGTACGACGATATTTTGAAATACATCCCAGACAGAGAAACCTTCGCGCTTTTTCGGCTCACAATCGGTCCATGTCCCGATGACGACGCCCGCACAATCATCAAACAAGCCACCTTGCGCAAGCTGTGTCAGCATGCGGTCAATCCGGTATGGCTCTTCGTCGATATCCTCCAGGAACAACAGCTTACCTCTCGTATCGAGCTGGTAAGGCGTGCCCATCAAGGCGGAGACGAGGGCGAGATTCCCGCCGACTACGGGTCCAGCTGCCTGACCTTCGACGAGACAGACGATTTCTTCCCCCGGCGGATTCATGATTGCTCCCAATGGCTCGGGGCGAGTCATGGCGCGCAGCAAATATTGCTTGGACCAGTCATCCAGTCCATGCGCGATGTCTGAGGTAGCCATTGGTCCGTGAAGGGTAGCCAGATTCGCACGCTGTCCGAAAACGGTATGCAACGCCGTAATGTCACTGTAGCCGATAAACAGCTTCGGGTTTTGGGCGATGAGGTCATAATCGAGCAAGGGCAGGATTTGTGGGGAACCGTAACCGCCGCGCATGCACATGATCCCGTCCACTTCCTCGTCGACGAACATGGCATTCAGCTCAGCCGCCCGTTGCTCAGGAGTTCCCGCCAAATACCCACCGTACGATTCTCGGCACGTATCCGATATTTTCACCTTGTATCCCAGACCTTGCAGCTCTGCTATTGCTTTGTTCAGCACTTCTTCTGTGGCAGGGCTAGAGGTCGCCACTACTCCGATTGTATCTCCCGCTCGCAACGCTTTCCCTTTGTTCATCTGTCCAGTCTCCTTCTCCGGGTTCTCTCCCCATTATCGTACATCTGTGTCAACTGGTGCATAACCATTTTCGCAGCTTGCGACTTGCAGACGGCTGGCTGATTCCGAGCGCTTCCGCTACCTTTGTCGTCGTCTTATGCTGCTCATACGCCCGGTGCACGAGCTGGCGCTCCACCTCGTCCATTGCTTCCTGCATCGCCATCACACGATCGACCTTGATCCCTTTGTGCTCCCTGTACTCTTGGTTATGTATGTAACGCGGAATTTGCGCGGGCGTAATGAGGACATCGTGAGACGTGACGACGAGCCGTTCCACTACATTTTCCAACTCCCGCACATTGCCAGGCCAATCGTATTCACTGAGGATGCGATAGCAGGTATCTGCGAGCTGTCTCTCCAAGCAGTACTTTTGCGAAAAGACATTAAGAAAATAATGAACGAGCACGGGTATTTCTTCCTGCCGTTCGCGCAGCGGCGGAATCTCCAACGGAACGACGTGAATGCGATAGTACAAATCCTCGCGAAACCTGCCTTCCTTGACCATTTGCCGCAGGTTTTTATTCGTAGCCGTGATCAGCTTTACATCTATTTTTCGCGAGACAGAGCTGCCTACGGGCGTAATCGTTTTTTCTTGCAACACATTCAACAACTTCACTTGCAAGGAGAGTGACATCTCCCCGATCTCGTCCAAAAACAGCGTGCCTCCGTTTGCCTTCTCAATCAAACCTGCCTTACCATCTTTGAATGCTCCTGTAAAAGCACCCTTTTCATAGCCAAACAGCTCCGACTCCAGCAATGTCTCGGGAATGGCTCCGCAGTTGATGTGCACGAATGGTTTGTCCACCCGAGGACTGCACTCGTGGATGTATTTTGCCAGCACGCCTTTTCCGACACCTGATTCTCCTAACAGGATCATGGATGATTCTACCTGCGACAGTTTTTTGGCTAACATGGCGACCTGCTCCATGGACTGACTGCGGTAGATCAAGCTAGTCTCTCCTTTTTGTCTGTTGTTCTCCTTGGTCATTTCACTTTGCAAGACCGTCCCGACGTACTTGACTTCATTTAATTCCTGCTGTAGTTGCTCCTGGCTCGTTATATCAATGAAAGTATGAACCACTCCGCTAAAAATCCCGTCCTGATCCCAAATCGGTGTGCCTTCCACAAAAAGCTTTTGATTTTTGCGGGTGGTTTGAATCGTGTGTACTTTTTTCTTGTCGCGAATGACCCGCATCGTGATCGTTGGCGCAAAATAGCCGAGGTGATAAAACTCCTCGATCGGTTTGCCTATCAGCTCTCTTGGATCGATTCCGAAAAATTCCTCATATCGTCCTGAGCCATACAAGGTTCTGCCTTCTGTGTCTGTTACGTGCACGATATCAAACAGCGAACCTAATAACGATTCATAATCGACCATGGCGCTCTCTACCCCCCATGCCCCCCGCATCTTGTGGAGTGACACGTACATAGCGATTCGTCGGTCTGCCTACCCCACCATAGCTGACATCCATTCTGACACTCCCGCTCTTCTCCAAATAGTCCAAATAGCGTCTGGCTGTCACTCTCGCGATCCCTACGCGTTCGGCCACGTCATCTGCCGAGAGCGGCTGACTCTCTTTCTCGATCTGGCGCATGATCTGCTCCATAGTAACAGCGTGCAGTCCCTTCGGCAGCACTTCTCTGGCTGGAGTGGCATCGGCTTGTTCCTTTTCCCGGCTTTTGCGGAATAACAGCTGGTCGACCTCATCCTGAGACGCGGTTCCCTCCCACTCAATCCGTCGGCGAAACTCTCGATAGTTTTCCAACGACTGCTTGATCCGTTCAAACTGAAACGGCTTGATTATATAGTCCATCGCCCCATTGCGCAGCATGGACTGGATCGTGGTTTTGTCCTTGGCAGCGGTTACGACGATGACGTCCACTGCATGTTTGGCGGCGCGCAGCTCCATCAGCGCCTTCACCCCGTCCTGGATCGGCATGAAAATATCAATGATCACCAAGTCAGGAGTGAGCTCTTTCACTAGCTTGAGTCCATCTGCCCCGTTGGCTGCAATTCCGACCACGACAAAGCCCGGGACGCGCTCAATGAACTGCTTGTTGATTTCCTGTACCATCGGATCGTCTTCCATAATCAGTACGCGAATGTGATCGTTATCCTTCTCCATGACTGTCCACCTCCCCCATCGGAAACGTTATGAGAAAGCTGGCCCCTTCTCCGCGTGCCGAATGGCAAACCAGCTCGCCTCCCCCTTTATTGACCAACTGATGCACCAGATGCAGACCAAGTCCACGGTGCGCACGCTCTTTCGTAGAAAATCCCCGTTCCAGCATATGTCGGCGCGTCTCTTCGTCCATGCCGCTTCCATTGTCCTCCACCAAAATGGAGCAAATCTCATCGTCTTGCTCGATACTGATCATGATCTCCTTCTCGTCGCGTTCGATGCGCTCCAGTGAATCAAAGGCATTCTCGATCAGATTTCCCAATATGAGCACGAAATTATGATGATCCATGTACGGCGGAAAACGTTCCAGATGACTCCTGCGATCAATGACAACACGGATGCCCAGCTCTCTTCCGCGACTTACTTTGCCAATCAAGAGCCCAGATAAATTCTCATCCATGATCCGCGTGGTTAAAAAGGAGGTGAGCTCCTCTTGCTGCTCGTTGACATCGAACAAATAATTGAGTGCCTTTTCATGCTGATGGAGCTGAAGCAAGCCTGCGATGGTATGCAAATGATTCATGTGCTCGTGATTTTGTACCCGCAGTGCACCCACGAATTCTTTTACGCCCGTCAGCTCCTCCGCCATTCTCGCCACTTCTGTTCTGTCCTGAAAAATCGCAATGGCACCGACGATCTTTTCCTCGACCTTGATCAGAAAACGGTTGGACCAGAGCAATGTATTGCCGACGTGAATTTCCGTGTTGGTAAAATTCTGGCGAAGCTCCAACACTTCTGGTAATCTGGTGTCGTGCAGGACAGACCGTATGTGCTTGCCCAGCACCTCTCCTTCTATGCCAAAAATTTGCTTCGCCCTGTCGTTAAAGATTGTGATTCGCTCCCGATTATCGATAGCGATTACTCCCTCATGCATGGCATGGAAGGTTGCGGTTCTCTCTACCAGAATTCGCGCGATTTCGTCCGGCTCCAAGTCGAGCATCTGCTTTTTCATGTGACGGGCCAACTGATAGGAGCCCCACACCCCGAACAATAAGGAGAGGAAAAAGGTCAGCGCGATATTGTTTCGCTCGCTGTACAAGATTCCCCAGACATCAGGCATGACACGTCCGACCACGACAACACCCACCTGCTGATGCTGGTCATCCATGATCGGCACGTAGGCCCGCAGAGCCGTTCCCATCTCTCCTATGACTTTTTGAAAATAGGAGTGCTCGGCATAGGCCTCATCAACCGCAGGGTCCATAAACACCGTACCAATCCGCTCATCTAATGGGGCTGAGTAACGAACACGCTCCCTATTCAGTACGACGATATACGTCACATCATTGACGACGCGCAGGTTGTTGGCTGTCGGTTGGATCACCTTCCACCCGTCTGGTTCCTGAATGCTTTTCTGTACATTTGGAATCGTCGCAACCGTGCGCGCTGTGGTCATCAGCCGTTGTCCCAGTTGGGTTTCCGTAATCCGAATAATCCCTCCGGCCATGATCAAGTTTCCGATGATCAAGGAAAAAAGAACGATTCCGACGGAGAGCAGCATAATCTTCCATTTAATTGTTAATCGTTCGAGCAGGTTCGTTCTTTCCTTTCCATTGGGTTTGCAACTCACTTACATTTACTCAACATAAGCAGGTGTTTAATAATGAAATCATTGGTAACTAGTACATTCATAGTCTTACTCGGACTTGTGAGCGCTGTCATTATCGGCTTCGGTCCAGATCAACTGATGGACAACAGAGGATACGACGAAGAACAAGTAGGGCTGTCCAATCAAATTATCATCAAGTTCAGCCACGTGATCGCGGAAAACACGCCGAAGGGTCTGACTATCGAACGTTTTTCCCAGCTCGTGAAGGAAAAGACAAACGGACGTGTAGAGGTGCAAGTCTTTCCCAACAGTATCCTTCACACAGAGAAAACTGAAATGACTGCTTTGCAAAACGGCGAAATCCAGATGATCGCCCCTGCATTCTCCTACGTGTCGAACACGATTCCCGAGTGGGCTGTCCTTGATCTGCCTTATCTGTTTCGATCGCAAGAGGACGTCGAAACTGTATTCAATGGGGAAATCGGCCAAATACTATTCGATAAGCTTGAAGATTCCGACATGAAAGGGCTGGCCTTTTGGGCAAGCGGCTTTAAGCAAGTGACAGCCAACCGCCCATTAATTATGCCTTCCGATTTTGTCGGCCAACGTTTGCGCATCATTCCAGGCAACGTGATCGAAGCTCAGTTTCGCACGCTCCACGCAATTCCTGTAGGCTCTTCCTTCAATGAATTATACAGCATGCTGGCTGCCGGAAAAGTAGACGGCGAAGAAAATACGATCTCCAATGTGTACACCAAACGGCTTTACCACGTTCAAAAGCACATGACGATTAGCAATCACAGTTATTTGGGCTACGCCGTCGTGATTAATAAAACGTTTTGGAACAATCTCCCCGCAGATATTCAGCAGGCGATATCAGAAGCGATGCAGGAAGCGACAGCTTACAATAATCAGTTGGCTGTTTCGATGAATGACAAACAACTACGCTTGCTCCAAGAAAATGGGGGGATGAACATCCACGTACAGACAGCAGAAGAACGTGCGGCCTGGATCGAAGCATTGCAGCCAGTCTACGATCAATTCGCCCCGAGTATCGGAGAACCCTTGATGCAGAAAATCAGAGAGCTCCACCAACGCCGGTGAAGCTCTCAAGCAATCTCCTCACTCTGCTCCTTGCGCATGGGCAAAATGAGCGTAAACACCGATCCCTCTGACGTGCTATTTGCGAGGAGGAGATCTCCACCAAGCGCCTTCGCCATCATGCGAGAATAGGACAGCCCCAAACCGAGTCCACGTACTTTGTCTTTTTTATTGCTTCCCCGGAAAAAGCGCTCAAACACAAGAGGCTGTTCCTGTGCGGGTATTCCTGGTCCATCGTCTTTGACGTCGATTCGTAAATCGGTGTCCGTTTCGTAGAGAGTGAGCGCTATGCTTCCCTTCCCACCAACAGCCTGTTTCGCGTTGTTCAAAAGGTTAATCAAGATTTGCTGGACACGCCCCGGATCGACATAGATCATCGTCTGCTTGTCCAGAACCCCAACGGTAAACGTAACGTGACCGAGGTCGTTAACAATCTGCCATTGTGAGGCGATCTCGCGGACCAGCTTGTTCACGTTTTGCTCTTCCTGACAAACGGTGATCGCTCCTACGGCAAATGAATTGAAGTCTAGCAAATCCTCTACCATTTTTTGCAGACGCTTGGTCTCCTTCAAGCAGATTTCCAAGAACTCCTTCTGCTCCTCACCAGAAACCACCTCGTCGTTAATTGCCTGGATCAATCCGCTAATTGACGTAACGGGGGTTTTCAACTCGTGTGTCACCCCTGCCAAAAGCTCTGTTCGCATGCTTTCCAGCTGCCGAAGACGGTCGGCCATTTCTGCAAACGTATGCACCAGTTCGTGAATTTCCTTTTCCTTGATCGTTTTATTGAGCAAGACGTCGTAGTTTCCTTCTACGATCTGTCTTGCGGACATTACCACATTTTGAATCGGTTCAGACAGCTTCCGCGCATGAAAATAAATAACCGCCCAGCCAAGCACACCCAAACTCCCCAGCATGATGACCAAATATTGGATTTCTTCTTTCCCTACCTTGATATCCGTTTCTGGAAAAAGCAAGATCACCTCGCCAATGATTCGGTCATTGAACTCCAAATTCTTCCTGATTACATACAGGGTCTCCCCTGACGGATGCCTCACTTTATCCCGCATATCTGCCTGCTTCAACAGCTCAGGTGCTGCCTGCTGCAAAGGAGGCGGAAGCTTGGTTGGACGACTGTATACGACCTTTCCTTTTACATCTTCAATGAACAAAATCAGGTTGCGATCCACACCCATAAACTTGCGCCGATTATCCAATACCTGATGAAGTTTTTCCCCCACCAAAATATTTCCAACATCATCGACGACTCGATCAGCTACTTCCTCCGCAAACAGTCGCGTGACCTCGATCTGCTTTTCAATCGCTGCGTACTTGATCCAATAGGCAGAAACAGCCCCAATGATGAGTAATCCGATCACGAGGGTGAGTAGATAGCGTGTGGTCCAATAGCGCAGCAACGATACGGGCTCATTGTTTTTTATAAACACAGAATTGATACCCAACCCCTCTTTGCGTCTTGATCTCGCCTTCCTGAACTGGCCAATTCTCCAGCGTCTTTCTGACCCGCTTGATCGCCAGGTCTACAGCACGGTCACTCCCACCATAGTCCATTCCCCATACTTGTTCGATCAATTGCTCCCGGGTAAAGGTCTGATTCGGATTTTGTGCCAGAAAAAGCAGCAAGGACAAATCGCGCGGGTGAAAAGTCAGTTCAAGACCGTGCAGCGTCACGTGGTGGGACTGAAAGTTTATTTTTAAGCTTCCAAATAGTCGGGTTTCCTGATCTTTCACCAAAATTACAGAGCGGCGCAGCACCGCATTGACTCGTGCAACTACTTCATCCGCGACAAACGGCTTCGTTATGTAGTCATCTGCCCCTTGATTCAGTCCTTTGAGCTTTTGGTCTGTTTGACCGAGCGCTGTCATGATAATGACCGGACAGGAGCTCTTTTCGCGAATGTACTGGAGAATCTCCCAGCCGTTGCGTTCAGGGAGCATGACATCCAACAGAACCAGATCCGGCTTTTTTTCGTCAAAAAGCTCCATCGCCTCAAGTCCGTCGTTCGCTGACCAGACCTCATACCCTGCCTTTTGCAAGTAAGCCTTTATCACACGCGCTATCACCAGTTCATCTTCTACCAATAATATGCTTTTCATATCTTCCCTACCTGATTTACAGACATATGATCATTCCTATTCGAGAATTCTCGCATGGTCTCTCTAATCGTCTACGTACTTCTATTCTATCAGTTTACAACCTTGTATTTAAATTTCGCTTTGATGTTTTTGGAAAATAGGAAAAAAGCCTTGCATCCTGTAAAAAGGAGCAAAGCTTTTTTTGTGAGGAACGTCCTCACTTTTCGTTAATTTTACACGTCAAAGTTGATGTCTTCATCGCTAGCATCGCCTTCGAACTCATAAATGGTATCGTCAGAGTCGCTGTCGATGATTTCACCTTTAATGTCGGCATCTTCGAAATCCTTGTCGTCCCAGATATCTTTAATAATATCTTCAACGAGAGCCTCTACATCGCCATCGTCATCCAGGTCATCGAATTCATCTTTGTATTTATCCAGATTGATCTCGATTTCTACATCGATATCATCCTCATCACCCTTCAGGGAGATACTCCATTTGAGGTCTTTGTAGTCATCGTAATCAGAGTTCAGATCATCTTCCAAATCATCCAAGGCATCCTGAATATCATCATCTTTTTTGTTACTGTTGTTTTTCTTGCCGTTTTTCAAATCAGAGATCTCTTTGTTCAGGCTATCGATGGTGTTTTGCAGGCTTCTGATTTGAGCATCACGTGCAGCCAACTCGTTTGCGTGTTGGGAGTTAGGCAAGTCTTTTACCGTAATGGTGTACTTCGCGCCATCCCATGCTACATCCTTGCTGAATACGCCAGCCATCATGCGAAGTGGAATGTACGTGGTTCCGTTTACGATGAATGGTTCGATTGTTGTTGGAACAGCTGCACCGTTATAAATAACTTTAATGTTGTTGTACTTAGCTTGCAGATTCTTCGTTCCAGTCGCCGCTTGAGAGCTCGTCGGAATAAGTGTGGTAGTCAGAATCAACGCTGAGGCAATCGCCAGATATTGCTTCTTGAACATAGAAAATCCTCCATTCTCCCGGTTGTCTATTTCTTTCGTGTCACTATGTACCTCTCTTACTTTACCTATCGTTCGTGTCGAGAGTATGTCAATCATTGATTTTTTCCTTTCCAATTTGAGGGGATTTCTATGACCAAAATGACCAAAACAACCAATATGACCGCATCATTTTCAATTTTTCACACCATCTATACAATGCAAAAGAGAGGGATAAAGCGCTTTCAATTTTTGGAGGAGGAATGGATTCGATGCGGATCAACTTTAAAAATCTGACCGTACAGGTCGTTATTGCCATCATTCTCGGTATCGTAGTTGGTCATTTTGCACCCAAATTCGGCGCAGAGCTGAAAGTGTTGGCCGATATTTTTGTCAAACTGATCAAAATGGTTATTCCACCGATTGTCTTCTTCACCGTGGTGAATGGAATCGCCAGTATGGGAGATATGAAAAAGGTCGGAAAGATCGGCGGAAAAGCGCTACTCTATTTTGAAATCGTTACCACAATCGCATTGGCGATCGGACTGTTGGTTGTCAACTTGATCAAGCCTGGAGCAGGCTTTGACAAAACAGGACTGACCAGTGGGGACGTCTCCAAGTATACGGAGGCTGCTGCTCAGAGTAACAACGGTTTTATTGATTTTATTACGGGGATCATCCCGGAAAACGTCGTCGGGGCTATGGCAAAAGGAGAGCTGTTACCCATTCTGTTCTTCGCTGTCCTGTTTGGTCTCTCACTCGCTGCCATGGGGCAAGCGTCCCAGCCTGTCATCAAGCTGTTTGACAAGCTGACACACGGATTTTTTGGTGTCGTTAACATGATCATGAAGGTTTCTCCAATCGCTGCATTTGGGGCGATGGCGTACACGATTGGCAAATTCGGCATCGGGTCGCTGACCAGACTGGGCCTTTTGATGACGGCAGTCTATATCACGATGTTTTTGTTCATTATTCTCGTATTGGGCGGGATCGCGCGCTACTACAAATTCAGCATCTTCTCGTTTATCAAATACATTCGGGAGGAAATTCTGCTCGTGCTCGGAACATCCTCCTCAGAGTCCGCTCTTCCGAGAATGATGGACCGGCTGGAGAAGTACGGCTGCTCCAAATCCGTTGTCGGTCTGGTCGTACCGACGGGCTACTCGTTTAATCTGGATGGCACCTCCATCTATTTATCTATGGCTGCCATTTTTATCGCCCAAGCATATGGCATCGAGCTCAGCTTTTGGGAACAGATCACTCTTTTAGGAATCCTGATGATTACGTCAAAAGGGGCTGCCGGTGTCACAGGTTCTGGTTTCATTACACTCGCCGCTACCTTGGCAGCCTTCCCTGTCATTCCAGTCGAAGGTATTGCCCTCCTGCTCGGCGTTGATCGATTCATGTCAGAAGCTCGTGCCATCACGAATCTGATCGGAAATGGCGTAGCTGCCGTGGTCATAGCCAAGCATGAAAATGAGTTCCATCCGGGACGCGTCCAGCAAACAGATGAAACGGCCATCGAGTCGGACAACGAGTCAGAAGCAAAACCGATCATGGCCTAGTTTCAATAAAAAAGAGGTTCTCCGATTGGGAGAGAACCTCTTTTTGCTTTAGTCATTCGGCCATGTTTTGCGAAGCTCAACCTCAAATTGGCGCAGGTGATTAATTCGCTTCTGAGCTGCCTGATACTCCTCCTGCCAGCCATCTTTCTCGCGCTCTCTGATCAGCTCCGCCTTTTTCTCCAGTTCCCTTACCTCATTTCGCAATGCGATCACGATGTCCAATAGCTCATCCATCTCCATGGATCGCATGTCTTGAATAAAGACCCATTCCGCTTCTGTTAATCGATACTGTTTGTTCGCCATGTTTCATCATCCTTAAAATAACCTCTATCGAAGTCCACTCATAGAGGAGCGACCGCGCTTTAGAGGATAGTTAATATTCGTACTCGTTTATAAGTGTGTCATTTTTAAATAAAAATGTTTCATTTTAAAGAAAAACGATGTCATTTCGTGTATAATAGTTGTTGTAGGTATGAATGTCGACAATAATCCGCACAACAGGGGGGATTATTACTAAAATATCACCGGGATGGATATAATTCCAAATAATTATTGACGACTTGTTGCTCACTGGGAAAAAGAGTAGCTATCTATGCCAATACAGTGTTTTGCGTGAAGGAGGATCTTACATGTTCTCTATTAGAGAATCTGATTTGCCGGGAATCGGCAGGAAGTACCAGGTCGAAACCAGAAGTGGCGACAAGCTGGTTATCGTCATTCACGATGACGGCCGCCGGGAAATGTATCACTTTGACCGTGATGATATAGACGAAACTCTCTCCATGGTTACCCTTGACGATGATGAGGCGAGACAAATTGCTGCCATCGTAGGCGGCTTGACGTACAAACCATCTGCACTGGAAACAGTCGAGGTTGCGTTAGACAAACTCATGATCGAATGGTACAAGATTGAATCGAACGCTCCTGCCATTGGCAAGACGATCGGGGAACTCAACATTCGTCAAGAAACAGGCGCTACGATCATCGCCGTTATCGAAAAAGACCATAATCAAACGATTAATCCCGGCCCCGAGTATGTCCTTTGTACAGGATCTACTTTGGTCGTTGCAGGTGAACGGAAGCAGGTGAAGGCTCTCAAGACTATTCTCAGCAACGGAGGTGAGTGATATTGGAGCACATCGTTTTTGAAGTCGGTCTTGCCCTCGCACTCATAGCAATCGCGGGGTTCCTCTCCATGAAGTTAAAATTCTCCATCGTACCCTTCTACATTCTCGTCGGGATGATCGTGGGTCCACACGCTCCCGACATCGGTTTGTTTGATCTCCGCTTTATTTCAAGCGCCCCGCTCATCGAATTTATGGGCAGACTCGGCGTACTCTTCCTGTTGTTTTACCTCGGACTTGAATTTTCAGTAGGCCGCCTGATCAAGGCTGGTCGATCTATTGCCGTTGGCGGTACCATTTACATTGTCATCAACTTTACCCTCGGCCTCTTGTTTGGTTGGGCCGCTGGATTTCCACTTAAAGAAGTTTTGATTATCGCAGGTATTACTACTATTTCCTCCAGTGCCATTGTGGCAAAAGTACTGGTGGATCTCAAACGTACAGCAAATCGCGAAACAGAGATGATCTTGGGGATCATCATGTTCGAAGACATATTCTTGGCCGTCTATATCTCAATCGTGTCCGGCTTGGTGTTAAGCGGTGCAACTTCTCTTGCTGGCGTACTCTCATCCGCATTGATTGCACTCGGCTACATGCTCCTCCTCATTATCGTAGGACGCAAGCTCGTTCCTTTCCTGAATCGGGCATTGAACATCAAATCAAACGAAGTGTTTATGATTACAGTGTTTGCCGCTTTGTTTCTGATTGCGGGTTTTTCCGAAACGATCCATGTTGCCGAAGCCATCGGAGCATTACTCGTAGGTCTCGTCTTGGCAGAAACACAACACATGAAGCGCATCGAGCACCTCATCCTGCCGTTTCGAGACTTCTTCGGGGCCATGTTCTTCTTCAGCTTCGGTTTGACAATTGATCCATTGTCATTAGGTGGAGCCGTATGGTTGTCCATTGGTGCAGTTGCCCTTACCCTTTTCGGTAACGTTGTCGCCGGACTTTTGGCTGGGCGAAGTGCTGGGTTGCCTCCGAAGGCTTCTACCAATATTGGACTGACCATCGTATCTCGCGGTGAGTTCTCCATCATCATGGCTAATCTCGGAAAAGCGGGCGCACTCATGGAAATTTTGCAACCATTTGCGGCTCTTTACGTTTTGATACTCGCCATTTTAGGTCCTTTGCTGACCAAGGAATCCAAGCATATTTACAAGCTGCTCAATGCTGTGTTTCGTCTGGATCGAAAGGCACCCGTCAAAGAACCAGCAAACAAAGCAGACGCTGGATAATCAGAGAGACATGACTACCGACAGCAAATATGCCTGCTGTCGGTTTTTCTATTGGATCGCAGACAGCATGTTCTCCATGATTTCTTCACTCATCGGGCCGATGTATTTATTCTGGACCACGCCGTTCGAATCAATGATGTAGCTGGTCGGAATCGAAATGGCTTTGGACACATTCGCTACTTTTTTATCGGGATCGAGCAAGATCGGGAAGCTGATGCCGTACAACTTCACGAAATCCGCCACTACTTCCGGGCTCGTCTCCGTATCGGTCAGATTGACCCCGAGAATAACTACACCTTTTTCCTTGTTCTCCTCATAGTAACGCTGCATGTCCGGCATTTCTGCGCGGCAAGGAGGACACCACGTCGCCCACAGATTGAGAATGACTTTTTTCCCGCGAAAATCGGACAGTTTGACCGTACCGCTACCTATTTGCTGCAATTCAAAATCCGGAGCGGTATTTCCTTTTTCCATTCCAATCTGCCCGTTGCCTTGCTCTCCAGATGACGCGCTTGGCTCCTGCCTGTTCAAGATTTCCGAATCGAAAATGCCCCATCCCAAAAGCCCCAAGAGCACGACAATCGCCCAAACATTATGATGCTTCTTCATCGGTTGCTCCCCCTATCGGCTTCACTCGTCTGGACAAAAAGAGCAGCAAGAGAGCGAATGTATAGTACATGAGCTGATCGCTGGAAAGTCCTGCAAACACAGCTTCTCGATTTGGAACAAAAAAGTGCACATAGACTTGGCTAATGGCAAACCACATTACGGGTGCAAGCCAAGCCGCCAGATGAATGAGTCCTTCCTTTGCCCGTTGCAGCCACCAAAGAAAGCAGGCGCATATGGCGATCTGCTGTACGTGATACCACATGCTGCTCTGTTCGAACACGACCGTGAGTAGCTGGTAAACGCCCGTTGCAGCAAGAAAACCTGTCGCCATTGCCAAGGCGACCAAATGAACAGGAATCGCTTTTTTTCGTACTGTCTTGGTGAGGTAGACGACAACTACCACGACAGCCAGCATGGTTCCGTTTTCTCCCCCAGAAAAATAAAGAATGGATGAGGGGTTCTCCAGCGCTTTGGAAAAATCAAACAAGATGTAGCTGAATTTCCAAACGAGAAAAGCCAGCACCAGTTTATGACTCAACAGCTCAATTACCGCTGACTTCCATTCCCTACTATGTGTAAGCTGAGCGGATATAGCCACAAAGCCGAGCGAAAGCGAAACAACGACCGCCAGCATGCTCATTTTCAACAAAAAGGGGCCTATTTGAAAAGCATCCGACATTTTCGTTTCCTCCTTTAGGAAAATGGCTTACTCTAGGAAAGACAAGTATTCAAACAACTATCACCATATCAGGAAATGGGGAATAAAGGAATGCTCACGAATATTTTTACTTTGCAGGAGCGCTATGCCCTTGCTTTTTCTACGCGAACCGAGCATCCACAAGTGCGCGTATATCGGGATGAATCGGTCCCGGATATGTATAGCCATAATTATACAGAAGTCATGTCGGTGCCCACGCAGGACTGGCTACAAGCTTATATCGAGCAAGAGCTTCGGCGTGCCAAAGAGCAGCAGCTCGGCCACTTGAAGCTGGAGCTGCACCCGTCGCTACCTTTTTCAGAAGAGTTCGTGTCTTTTGCGACTCAGCTTGGGTTTGAAGTGAATACGATGCTGTACATGCTCGCTCCGCTGGAGGTTGCCGATAAACTGGCGCCGAATCCACAATGCTCCGTTTTACGAGGAGATTCAACTGACGTCATGGAAGCAGGCATACGCTGCCTTACTGCTTATGATTCGGTTATGATCAATCCTGATTTTGCTGTCCGTAAAGCGAACCGGAAAAGAGCGGTCTATGAAACCGGTGAGATCATCCCGTATGTATGCTTTGTCGATCAGGAGCCCGTCGGCGCATGTGAATGGCATCTTTACAAGGAGCTCGTTCGTATGGAGGAATTTTTTATACTGGATGCCTGGCAGCGTAGGGGACTCGGTACGGAAATCATTCGGGTCATGATGCAGGACGCCAAAAAGCTCGGCGCCACCCATATGTACTTGACCACCTATGCAGATGATACGCCACAAGAAATGTACAGAAAGCTCGGCTTTCAAGAGGTCGGGAGGCATTTGGAAATGATCTGGCGCAAAAACTAGAAAAAAGCTCCCACCAAGTCGCTTAGTGGGAGCCCTCCAATTTTTGGCGTTAATCTACTCTTTTGTCATGGTAAGCAGCGCTTCTGCCTCCCGATCTCTTCGGTCGGTTTCGCCATTTTTGGTCCATTGTAAAAAGCGGTCGTCCAAAAGCTCGGCCAAGATTGCTCGTTTGTCCGCTTCGCTCACAGACAGCGAGAGTATTTGTCTTCTCATGCTGCCGAGAAAAAGCGTGTAGTCCTCGTATTCCGGTCCTACCCAATCTTCAAGCTGGCGGCGCATTTTCTTTGCCAGACCCGGGTTGTTTCCACCCGTAGAGATCGCAATCTGCAAGTCTCCACGTGCAACGACAGATGGAACGGTAAAGGAACAGAGGTCTGGGCGATCAACGATATTGATCCACTGATGCGGACGACACGCTTCGTATACCGCCAAATTGACGGCAGGATCACTCGTCGCTGCGATGATGAGCACTGCCTCTTCGACATCCTGTGGGGTAAAGGGGCGCAGTGCTACCGTCAGCTTCTTGGCGTGTGCCCATTCAAGAATAGTTGCCGTACAGGAGGGACTCACAACGGTGACATCCGCACCAGCAGCAAGCAGACTGCCGATTTTCCGCTCGGCTACTTGCCCGCCACCGACCACCAAGCAACGCTTGTTTTGTAGATTGACCATCATGGCATAGTGACTCACCAGCGTTCCCTCCCCTCGGTTTCCTATTATTGCACCTGCTCGATTCCAAGCGTAGCTTCAAACCAGTTGATTTTCTCACGCATCTTCACGACTTCACCGACCAGAATGATTGCTGGATTCGTGATGTGACTGTTTTGGGCCAAACGTTCCTCAATATCAGCCAAGGTACCCGTTACTACTGCCTGCTGCGGGAGTGTTCCCCACGAAATGACGGCTACTGGCGTATGTGGATCGCGTCCGTGCTTGATTAATTGGGTGCGGATCAACGGCAGGTTGGCGACTCCCATGTAAAAAGCAACCGTGTCGATGCCATTCGCGAGAGCACTCCATTTTTCTACCGCCAGCTCCGGTTTGTCTTCACGCAGATGTCCCGTCACGACAGCAAATGACGAGCCGTGATCGCGGTGTGTCACCGGAATACCTGCATACGCCGAGGCTGCAATTCCAGCTGTTACTCCCGGGACGATTTCAAAGGCAATTCCTCGCTCAGCCAAATGCTGTGCTTCTTCTCCGGCACGACCAAACACACAAGGATCGCCGCCTTTTAGCCGTACGACGACTTTTCCTTCCAGCGCTTTTTCCGCTAACAGCTCGTTAATCGATTCCTGTCTCATCGTATGATGATCCGGCAGCTTGCCGCAGTAGATGCGTTCTGCCGTCTGTGGCGCGTACTCCAGCAAAGCTGGATTTGCCAGACGATCATACACAACCACCTCTGCCTTTTGCAGGCATTCCATTCCTTTTACGGTAATCAGCTTTGGATCGCCAGGGCCAGCTCCTACGAGATAGACTTTCCCCGCGCCGCTCATCGGTCACTTACTCCTGCTGATGCAAATGTCGCCATCTCACGAACCATCCGTGTCGCTGCTTCCACGATTGGAAACGCCAATGTTGCTCCGCTTCCTTCGCCCAGTCGCAATTTCAGGCTGAGCAGCGGCTCCTTGCCTAATGCTTGCAGGACAAAATCATGCCCCGGCTCCTCAGAACGGTGACCTGCGATCAAGTAATCAGCAACGAGTGGCTCCATTCGAACAGCAAGCAAAGCCGCTACCGTAGCGATAAAGCCATCCAGCAGCACAGGGACACGGCGAGAGGCTGCTCCCAGGATCGCTCCTGCCATTGCTCCGATTTCCAGTCCGCCGACTTTTGCCAAAACGTCCAACGGATTGGTTGCATCCGGGCGATGCAAGGCAAGTGCTTCGCGAACAACTGTCTTTTTACGCTGCCAGCCTGCGTCATCCAGCCCTGTTCCACGTCCGACGATTTGCTCAGGATCAGCTCCGGTTAAGGCTGACAGGATCGCGCTACTAGCTGTCGTGTTGCCAATACCCACTTCACCGACGATCAGGACTTTGGCGCCTTCCCCGATCATCGCTTCTGCCATCTCGAGGCCAACTGCGATGGAGCGCTGCGCTTCGTCTGCCGTCATCGCAGCTTCTTTCAGCATATTGCCCGAGCCTGCTTTGATTTTCTTATGATAAACACCTGGTGCTTCGATCTCGACCGCTACACCGACATCTACGATTTTTTGAATGGCTCCGATTTGTCTTGCGAAGACGTTGACTCCAGCTCCACCATGAACCATATTCAGCACCATTTGCGCTGTCACTTCCTGCGGATAGGCAGAGACACCTTCCCGTGCCACACCGTGATCGGCCGCAAAAACAAGCACGCCCGGCGGTGTTACAACAGGCATTGTCTCACCTGTCATCCCAGCCAGCTCAATAGCCAATTGCTCCAGGCGACCAAGGCTGCCAAGCGGTTTGGTCAACTGATCCACATGCTGTCTCGTTTGCTCACTTGCTTCCTGATTTCGTGGCTCAATCGCCGGATAAATGACTGACATTATACTGCACCTCTTTTTCTTGAAAAGCCTTCATGTACTCTTCGATCGTATCCAACTTCACATGGCGACGAACAGTATCCGCCAACAGATCGTACCCCTGCTCTCGTAGAGCGACAAAAGAGGGGCGATCCGTAATGGGTGAGAGTCCTTTTTGCTCACGGATGGCATTCAGCAACAGTGTGCGGAAGTGGTCATTGTGGAACAGGCCATGGAAATACGTGCCGATCAACTGCCGCTCCTCCTGACAATAGCCCTCCGTACGCCCCTCCATCTGGATAAAAGGAAAATCATTGCGCGAATAAGTCGATTGCCCCATGTGAATCTCGTAGCCTTCCACCGTCAGCTCTTCCTTCGCAAATACTGCTTCACCACGGGACAAAACAGTCGTTTTCTTCTGCTCCATCGTCGTAATCATCGGGATAAGACCCAGCCCATCAAGCTGCTGTAATGGAGACTCGACTCCAGCAGGATCATGAATGGCTTCTCCCAGCATTTGATAACCGCCGCACAAACCGACGATATACGTCTTCCCTTTATGATGAAGGTCTTTGACTGCCGCGGCAAGACCTGTCTCTCGTAAGAATTGCAAATCCTCGAGTGTATTCTTGCTGCCCGGCAAGACAATCAGGTCAGGTTCACCCAGCTCTTCCAAACGTGTCACAAAGCGCATCCGGCAATCCGGCTCTACAAAAAACGGGTCCACGTCTGTAAAGTTGGAAATTCGCGGATAGCGCAAAACCGCAATGTCAATCTCCCGCGGTGTCTCACGCTGCCCTTGATAACGGTGCAAAATCAACGAGTCCTCTGCATCGATCCACAAGTCTGGAATAAATGGCACGACACCAAGGACAGGCTTGCCTGTATATTCTTCGAACCAGTCGAGTCCCGGCTGCAAAAGCGTCAAATCACCGCGAAAACGATTGATAATGACGCCGATCACGCGGTCCCGATCTTCGGGCTCGAGCAGTTGGAGGGTACCGACCAAGCTGGCAAACACTCCCCCTCGCTCGATGTCTGCCACTAAAATGACGGGCGCTTTCGTGAGGCGAGCTACTCGCATATTGACAAGCTCACGGTCATTCAGATTGACCTCTGCCGGACTGCCAGCCCCTTCAATGACGATCCGCTCATAGGAGCTGGCGAGTCGTTGATACGCTTCCTCAATGATCCGCAAGCCCTTGTCATAAAACTCCGTCCGATAGGCAAAAGCCTTCATGTTGCCGTATGGCTCGCCGTTAACGACAATTTGCGATTCGGAATCTCGTGTCGGCTTGATCAAAATGGGGTTCATGTCAGTTGTCGCCAGAATTCCTGCTGCCTCTGCCTGAACGCCCTGTGCCCGCCCGATTTCTTTTCCATCCAGCGTCACGTAGGAATTCAGGGCCATATTTTGCGATTTGAACGGAGCTGTCTTGTAGCCATCTTGGGCAAAAATCCGGCACAGCGCTGTTGCAATCGCACTTTTTCCTGCATCCGAGCTGGTACCTTGCACCATCAACGGGAGGGTCTTAGGCACGCTCGGCCACCTCCGCGCAACGGCTCAGCCAACGTTCGACCAGTTCAGGATTGGAGCCGAAATGCAAGTGAGTATAGCCTGCGACCAGATTTTCTTGGACATAGCCCTCCGGTTTCGTACCGCGGAGCCCTTTCGTCTCATATGCTGCTGGCAGCTCTTGATCCGAAGCATACGTAGAGTAATGGAATTCATGCCCTTTTGCCTGTTCCTCTGTGCCGAGCAAGAAATTGCCTTCCTTGCCACGCACTTCCCGATAGCCAAGCGCTGCGAGCTTTTTCTGCATGGTCACCTTGCCTGGGATGAGCCCCACCATTGGATAGCTGTCGCCATCGGTTGTGACGATCGCCTCTGTCAAAAACATGTAGCCGCCGCACTCAGCCAAGGTAGGCAAGCCTTTTGTGATCGCAGATCGGATCGATTGTTTCACCGCTTCATTTTGCGATAGCTCTGCTGCAAACTCCTCCGGGAAGCCTCCCCCGATGTACAAGCCATCTGCGTCCTCAGGCACTCCCTCACCGGCCAGTGGGGAAAAGAACGCAAGCTTCGCGCCATATGCTTCGAGTAGCTCCAAATTTTCCGGATAGTAAAAATGAAAAGCAGGGTCCTTCGCTACAGCAATGGTGACATTGGCAGACGCTTCTCGCGGAGCAAACAGCGTGGGTTCTACTTGCAGCGGCTCAGCCTTTGCCAGTTCCCAGATTTGCTCCAAATCGACTGTCTCTGCGATCAAGTCAGCCAGCTTTTCAAACAGCGGTGTCAACTCTCCACGCTCGACAGATGGCACCAACCCGAGATGACGTTCCGGTATTTCCAGCTCATTCTCCCGTTTTAGATAGCCTACGACCGGAATCCCGCATTCCTGCTCGATCGCTGCCTTCACGATTTTGTGATGCCCTTCACTCCCGACCTTGTTCGCGATGACACCGACGATTCTCACCTGTGGATTGAGCAGTTGAAAGCCTTTGACAATCGCAGCTGCACTGCGCGCCATGCTCTGACAATTGACCACCAACAGAACCGGAGAGCCAGTCAGGATGCTGATTTCTGCCGTGCTGCCTTTATCGCTGGTCGCTTCCTTGCCATCGTACATGCCCATGACACCCTCGATAATCGAGATGTCAGCCCCCTCGCTGCCGCGGACAAAAATCTCCTTCACGATCTCGTGCTCCAGCATGAAGCTGTCCAGATTACGCGAGGCTCTGCCGGTCACAGCCGTATGATACGTAGGATCGATGTAATCAGGTCCGCACTTGAAGCCCTGTACGGTATGCCCTTTTCTTTTCAGAGCAGCCATCAGTCCGATGGTAACGGTTGTCTTACCCGCTCCGCTGCCCGTTCCTGCAATCACAATACGGCGGCTGTCCGTCATGCGCGCTCCTCCTCATGATAGGGCATCAATCCGACCGAAATGGTGGTGTTGCCCGACTTCTTCTTGGTCAAAACGAGTTCGCCCGCGCCAGCGTACAGCTTCGCGGCAGGCTCGCTTACTCCGTACGCTCCCGTGAACTTGAAGACGGTATCAGACGGATCGCTGATCTCTACCTGATTCAACTCTTCAGGCGAATACCAGACGAATGGCCAGCCGTATTTTTCGCAAACGGCGATGAGGCCTGCTTCATCCTTTTTCAGCTCGATGGTCGCCAGTGCTTTTACACTTTTGATCGAAAATTGCAGTTCATCCAGCGTTTCCTTGATGACAGCCTCGATCTCTTCTGCGGAGGTTCCCCGGTTGCAACCCATCCCGAGCACGATTACCTTCGGACGATAAAGGACGCCGTTGTCCAAAATCGATTGTTCCTCCGGTGTGAGCAAGCGATGAGAGACGACGAGAGCAGCTTGCGGCTGATCGGCTTGTGCCTCAGCGATTGTCGCGTATTCCTTAATAGATGGTGGCATCGGTGTGTCATGCATCCACCAGTCGCGTTCACCGGATTCATTGATGACAGCTACGCGCTCCTCGTTTACGACAGAAGCACTGACAGGGGTCAGCTTTTCAGCGGAATCCCACTCCCAGCCAAAACGTCTACCGAATAGATCGACGGGAATCGTCTTTTGTACGTCAGATGCTGTGGTGATAATCGGACGAGCACCCATGACTGCCGCTACCTCACGAGCCAGCTCGTTGGCACCGCCCAAATGGCCAGACAGCACACTGATGACATTCTCCCCACGGTCATCGACGACGACGACACCCGGGTCTTTCTTTTTGTCTTCGAGCAAAGGTGCGATCATCCGAATAACCGCACCCAGTGAAATAATGATGATTAAGCCTTTATAAGCAGGCCAGAGAGCGGGAAACAGCATCCGGACACTGTTGGAAAACAGCTGGATGCCGCGCGCTTCCTCATCTCCGCGCTCGAACTTGCTCATGTAGTACAGGTCTGTCCCAGGGAATTTCTGTGCCAGATCGCGCGCCATCTCTACACCGTGCTTCGTGATCGCGACGATCGCATAGTCTCCGCGCTGCTCGATAACAGGGATTTCTCCCTCGATCAGTTCGATGATCTTCATTATTCCTTCACACCTTTTCTGAACCCGTGTGTAAAGGTTTTATCGTACAGCTTGGAACGGTATTGCTCACTCTTGTCGTGGATGTTCGGGTCCAATGCCCAGCCAGCCAAAATCATCGCGTGCTTGCGAATACCGTTTTTGCCCATGTCTTCGTCCAAATTTTTCAGCGTGGTGCGAACGATCAATTGATCCGGCCAGCTTGCACGTTGTACGACTGCTACTGGTGTATCCTCGCTCCAGCCTGCATCGACCAGCTCACGGACTACTTTTTTCGTCAAAGTCGCACTAAGGTACAGAGCCAACGTACAATGATGCTCAGCGAGCGCACGCAGCTTTTCTCTTTCAGGCACCGGTGTGCGACCTTCCGCGCGGGTGAGGATGATCGTCTGTGTCAGATCAGGAATCGTCAGCTCGGCTCCTACTGCTGCCGCTGCCGCAAATACTGAGCTCACACCTGGAACGATTTCTACCTCGATGCCTTTTTCTTTTAATAGGGCAATCTGTTCCATGATCGCGCCATAAATGGACGGATCACCTGTATGCAGACGTACGACTGTTTTTCCGCTATGAATACGGTCTACCAACAGCTCTACCATTTCTTCCAATGCCATACCCGAGCTTTGCAGTACCTCTGCATCGGGATTGCTCATTGCTACCAAGTCCTCGTTCACAAGGGAGTCGGTATACATAATAACGTCTGCCTTTTGCAGCAGCTTCAAGCCTTTTACCGTAATCAAATCAGGGTCGCCGGGACCCGCTCCAACTATGTACAGTTTCATTATTTTTTCACCACCATCAGTGTAAGATAGCTAAGCTCTGCCCGCTCCAGTTCACGCATATCGGTCCAAACCATTTCCTCGGAGGAAGTGACCTTGGTCGCTACCGCTGCCTTTTCAGCCAGCCCCATTTCTTTCAGCAAGCCAATGATCATTGGCAGTACCTTTGCTACCTTCAGGAACACGACGGTATCATGGTTCTCAAGCGCTTTGCGCATGGCTTCCTTGTCTTCTGTTGCCGGGATGATGCCGATCTGCTCGTCCCCGTCCGCCAGCGGCAGATTGAAGCGGGAAGCTGCTCCTAGAAACGAAGAAACGCCTGGTACGGTCACGATTGCTACTTCAGGGTGCTCCTCATGCATGACGCGCATCATGTGGATGAACGTGCTGTAAAACATCGGATCGCCTTCCGTTACAAAAGCAACGTCCTTGCCTTCAGACAAACGCTCCCAAACGATCTCCACTGTGTTGTTCCACTCGCGCTCCAAAATTTCTTTGTCCCGCGTCATCGGGAATACGAGCCCAAGCATTTCCTTGTCTGGGGTCTGCACATACAGCTCTGCGATTTGATGCGCGTAGCTTTTGCTGCCCATCCGTTTTTTCGGATACGCAACCACTGGTGATTGCTGTAATAGACGAAATGCCTTGACGGTAATCAATTCAGGGTCGCCGGGACCTACTCCCAGTCCGTACAATGTTCCGATCTTAGTCACTTGCTGTCTCCTCCTTGTTCTTCTGCCTGCTTGGCCCAGGCCGTAATGATGTAGATCGGATTCAATGCTTCAAAGCGCGTTAGGGACAAAATCGGCTTGCTGCGCGATAGCTGCGCCAGTGTCACCGATGTCTCAAATCCTTCTTGCGCGAATGCTTGTGTCGCTTCGTACAATGTCTCAATGGTCGCTGCATTCACCACGATCCGGCCATTCGGGCGCAGTCGTGTGCAGCAGATGTTCAACAGCTCGCGCAATTCTCCGCCACTGCCGCCGATAAAGACGGCATCCGGGTCCGGGAATTCATCCAAGCCATGTGGGGCGCGTGCGTTAATCACTGTCAAATCCGTGCGAAACTTCGCCATGTTCTGGCGACAGTTTTCCAGATCGTCCACGTTCTTCTCTACGCCGTACACTTCACCCTCACGCGCAATTCGTGCCGCTTCAATGGCGACAGAGCCTGTGCAGGTGCCGATGTCCCAAACGATGCTTTTCGTATGCAATTGCAGCTGCGCAATGCTTAAAATGCGCACTTCTTTTTTCGTAATAAGTCCCTTGTCCGGCTTGCGCTGGGAGAACTCCTCGTCTGCGATTCCGAACGGCCATACCGGGCTTGGACGGCGTTTTTTCAAAATCACGACATTCAGATCAGAGAAGCTACCATCAGCCATTTCCTCAAGGGAATACCAGCCTGCCTGCTCTTCGGCACTGCCGAGATTCTCCGCCACGAACGCATCATACTCGGTCATCTGAAACGAAAGAAGGTACTTGGCAATCGCTGCTGGCGAGTTTTCCCGATCCGTCAACAGTGCGACCTTATCCTTCCCGTCGATCCGCTGTGCCAGACCTTTGATACTGCGCCCGTGCACACTTGCCAATGTTGCATCCTGCCATGCTTCGCCCATTTTGGCAAAAGCGAGCTGAATGGAGCTGAGGTGCGGGTAAATCTCTACGTTCAGCTTTTTGGAAAGTAAGCCACCTATCCCGTAAAAGAGCGGGTCACCTGACGCCAGAATGACCGTCTTGCGCGTCTCTGTGCGTAGCTCTTCTACCATCGCGGTCAGTCCGCCCTTTAGTACACGCTTTTCTCCTGTATACTCCGGGAAAAAGCTGAGGTGCCGCTCGCCTCCAACCAACAGCTCACTTTCCTCTATCCAATTCCGGTACAACGGCAGCAGGCTCTGCTGTCCATCATCCCCGATTCCAATTACTTTCATCGCCTGTGTCATTGATCGTCACCCTTCCCAACAGGGACCCTTTCATTGTGATGATGATGGTCTCGACCTCGATGCCGCCGCCCACTTCCTTTAGTGCGGCGCGACAGCAGTTTTCGCACATAATCTCGAAAAAGGCTGGTGTGTCTACCATCATATCGCCTACCTGCGAAGCGGTGTTGGCTCCCAAAATTTCGTCAATACGCTCCTGTGAAGCACCTGCATCTGCTGCCATTTGAGCGAGGAAGCCGAAATCGACGGGTGCGCTTTTGGAATGAACCATCATGACGCCCTGCGCTACCTTGGAAAACTTGCCCATCATCCCGACCAAGGTCACTTTGCGCATCTTTTTGTTCTTGCACTGCTTGAGGGAAAAGCCGACGAAATCGCCCATCTCCACGAATGCTTCTTCCGACAGCTCTGGATAAGTAGCGACTCCGTAGGATTCACTCTTTCCGCCCGTCGACAGCACAATATGATCGCAGCCGGCTTCCTTGGCGACATTGACCGCTTGTGCCACGCTTGCCTTGTAGGCAGAAGTGGAGAACGGCACCACGATTCCACGCGTCCCCAAAATGGAGATGCCGCCGAGTATGCCAAGTCGTCCATTCAAGGTTTTTTTGGCGATTTCCTCACCCGTAGGCACGGAGATGACGATTTTGATCCCGCGCTGGGTCCCGTACTCATCCAGAACAGCCTGCGCGGTTTCCCTGATCATTTTGCGCGGGACGGGATTGATCGCTGCCTCGCCAATCGGAACAGGCAACCCTGGCTTGGTCACCCGTCCTACACCGAGTCCGCCATCCAAAATAATCCCAGGCTCATCCGACCATTCCACCGTAGAAAGAATTAGGGCACCGTGTGTCGCGTCTGGGTCGTCTCCCCCATCCTTGATCGTGCCTGCTGTCGCCCTCTCCAATGAAAATTCACAGCTCTCCATCTGAAAGGTGACATCCTCGCCGATTGGCAGGCGAATCGTCGCTTGGCTTTGCTCTTCCTGAGTAATCAGCGCGATCAAAGCAGCCTTGGTTGTCGCCGTTGCACATGATCCAGTCGTATATCCATGGCGGAGGGGTTTTGCCTCTTTCTCGTCCGTTGCTGCTTTGGCTGCCATCTGCTTAGCCCAACCGTTCCGCCATAATCGAAATGGCATTCAAAGCTGCTACCGTTACTGGGCTTCCGCCTTTACGTCCCATGTTTGTGATGAATGGGATATCGAGCTTCGCCAGCTCTTCCTTGGATTCTGCCGCGGATACGAAACCAACTGGCATCCCGATCACCAAACCTGGCTTTGCTTCGCCTTCCTTCACCATGCGGATCAGCTCCAGGAGTGCCGTAGGTGCGTTTCCGATGCAAAAGATCCCGCCATCTGCTTCCTTGATCGCTTTGCGCATGGAAATGATCGCACGGGTCGTATTCAGACGCTTCGCCTCTTCCATCACATCGCGATCAGAGATGTACACCTTTACTTCTCCACCGAATTTTTCAATACGGTTTTTGCTGATGCCGACTTGCACCATCTGTACATCTGCTACGACGATTTTGCCGCTGCGGATCGCTTCGATTCCCGATTTTACTGCGTCCGGGTGGAAAACAAGGCTGCGTCCGAGGTCAAAGTCTGCAGATGCGTGGATGACGCGTTGTACTACCGGATATTGTTCTTCTGTAAAGGAATGCTCGCCCAGCTCATCTGTAATGATTTGAAAGCTCAAGTCCTCAATCTCTTGCGGTTGTACGGTCATCGGTTTAAATTCTGTTTTGAAATCCATGGTTAGTTTCCTCCAGTCGCTTGTTTAAGTTCGCCCAGCACGCTTGCGTAATCTGAAAACTTCGTTCCATAATCGATCTTTGGACGACCGATGACGATTGTTTCGATGCCCATTTCCAGTGCCGCTTCCACCTTTTCATCAAAAGCGCCTACCTTGCCGCTCTCCTTGGTGATCATCAGCGTGACACCATAATGCTCGTAGAGCGCTTTGTTCAGCTCCTTGGAAAAAGGACCTTGCATCGCGACGATGTTTTTTTGCTCAACACCGAGCTCTTCGCACTTCTGCATATTGTCTAGACGTGGCAGCATGCGTGCTACCAGCGTCGTGTCCGGCAAGCCCAACAGCCGATCCGTGAACGTTTTCAGCGTCTTGCTGCCCGTCGTCAGCATGATGACGCCGCGCTTTTCAGCCGCCAGTTCAGCCGCCTGGACGTAGTCTTCTACTACAATCAGCTTTTCACTGCCAGGTGAGGAGAGGCTTTCCCGCTCATAACGAATGTATGGGACTCCCGCTCCTTGCGCCCCTGCCATGGCGTTCTTGGAGGCTTCCTCTGCGAAGGGGTGACTCGCGTCGACTACGCATTGGACGGCTCTGTCTTGGATCAGCTGCTGAATATCTTCAGCAGTCAGGCGTCCGACCTGAACGGGCACACCCGCTTCCTCCATACTTTTCGCAGCATTGTCGGTGACAACTGTCGTTAACAGATCGTAGCCCTTGTCCTTGATTTGCAAAGCCAACTCGCGCGCGTCGCTCGTTCCAGCCAGTACCAGAATCATGCTGTCTTCCTCCTACTTGGTAACGTGGTCGTGCTTGTGATCATGCTTGTGGTCGTGGTCATGGCCGTGATGGTGATGGTGACCATGGTGATGATGATGTCCATGCTCGTCATCGTGGTGGTGATGGTGATGGTCGATGTGCTCCATCGCCGCCAGCCTGTACTGACAGGTATCACAGTTCAGCTTCACTTCACCGTGCAACGCTTCCACTACACGATCCTTGAGCACTTCTTTCAACAACGGATGGAAACCAAAATACTCGGCCATTTCGAACTGGGCTTCTGGATATTGCTCACGGAACTTCTCCAGCTGGTCGCTCATCCGTTTGATCAACACACCCGTAAACAGGAAATACGGCAAAAGTACGATGCGCTTCGCACCCAGCTTCAAGCAGCGCTCAACACCCTCGTCGTACAAGGGATATGTCACGCCCATGAAGGCGGTCTCTACCCACTTGGCTTTGTAGCGCTCCCAGAACAGTCGGGACATTTTGTAAATATCGCTATTGGCATCTGCATCGCTGCTGCCGCGTCCGATTACAAGTACAGCCAGGTCATCGTTGTCTTCTCCGGAGGCAAAGCCTGCCTCTTCCATGCGAGCGGTCAAAATATTGATAACTTCGTCGTGAATGCCGATCGGGCGTCCGTAGATGAACTGAACGTGTGGGTGCAGCTCCTTCGCCTCGTCGATGGCAGCTGGAATATGGATTTTTGCATGTCCGGCAGAGAACAGGATGATTGGAATCACCGCCACGCGGGTTGCCCCCCGAGCCACGCATGTATTCAAGCCTTGCAGCATGTCAGGACGGGCAAACTCCAGAAAGCACGTCTCGATAATCGGTACATCCAAGTCCGGTGTTAGCGTCGCCACAAACTGGCGAATCTCTTCATTGCCTTCCGGGTCCTTGCTTCCATGACCTACAAATAATACTGCGTCCATTTTATGTCCCCCTCGTTTTTAGTGGTGTTCTTGCATTAATCTCCGCATGCAGCATTCTCGATTTCAGCTTTGGCTGGCTCGTACCATGCAAAGCCCTCCAGCTCACCTACACGTTGGAAAAACTTGTGGAACCGCTCATTCGGAAATGCTTCTTTTTTGAATCGGTTCACGATTCGCTCCACGAGTGGAACAATCTCTTCTTTTTCGATGCCTTCTGCTACCGGAATACCGGAGTGTGCATTGCGTCCCACCGTTTTTGCTCCCAGGAATAAATCGAACTTCCCTTTGCGGAATACGATCCCAATATCCTCTTGAACCGCGCCATAGCACGCCATCCCGCAGCCGTTAAAACCGATCTTCAGTTCTTTCGGCATTTCTTTTCCACCCAGCTTTTGGTGCAGCTCCTCGGCATAAGGGATGCTGTCTTTTTTCTCGCCGTCGCAGAAATCACACGCTTTTACCTGCAAAACGTCTCCGATCGGGCTGAGAATCAATCCAAGCTCTCGCAAGCGGCTAGTGATGCTTTCTGGGTTGGCAGTCGGCACGCGCAAAATCATTTGGTGGTGTGGGGTGTATTCGATCTCGCCTTTTTCTCCTGCCACCTCGGCAATCGCCATCATTTGCAGCGGCGTGATTTTTTTATTGGCAACACCCGGACTTACCGCGCATTCGAAAATCATCTCTGGCGTAAAGGTAGACACCGGACGATTGACTTGACCTACAGCTGGCTTGGTTTCAATGCCTTTCGCCGTATTGATAGCCGTCAATGCCTCCATGGCCCATGCGAAAGGAGCTTTTGGTGCGGCTTCTTCTGTTACAGGCGGCGCTTCCAGTACTGCCGTGCTTGTTGCTACACGATTTGCTGGTTCTGTAGCAGGTACTCTATCCTCGGTAACGGCTACTGGTCTTTCTGTGTTCGGTGTTGCTGGTGTTGCCGGAGCTGACGCGAGGCTCTCCTCGGAGGCCTCGAGCGACCAAGGCTCATTTTCTACACGCAGACGCTGATGCGGCTTCAGTGGCTGCTCATCGGCAGACAGGGTGTACTTGCGCTGATAACCGCGCGGCGTAATCATTTTGCCGTCGTATACAAACGTCGATGTATTTCCGATAATCACGGTGGTCAGCATGCCGATATCATGCTCCAGCATTTGGGCCAGGGTCGTGACGACAACCGTTTCGCGTTCGCGATAAGCACTTTTCACGATACCGACCGGCGTATCTGGTGAGCGGTACTGCAAAAGAATGCGTTGTGCTTCGACAATCTGGCGTGTGCGTCGTCCGCTGCGCGGGTTGTACAACGCGATCACAAAGTCAGCCATCCCTGCTGCGTCAATCCGTTTGGCAATGAGTTCCCACGGCGTCAAGTGATCGCTCAGACTGATCGTACATGCGTCGTGCATGATCGGTGCACCGAGGATCGCCCCACAGGAATTGATCGCCGAGATGCCCGGTACGATTTCGATAGGTACGCCGGTTGCTTCTGTCCAGCCTTTTTCCACCAACACCTCGTATACGAGACCTGCCATCCCGTAAACACCTGAGTCTCCACTGGAAATGACCGCTACCTTTTTGCCTTCCTCTTCCGCCTGACGTACAGCTTCCCGTGCACGCGCCACTTCTTCCGTCATCCCTGTGCTGACGATTTGCTGATTCGTCAAAAGTCCACGGATCAAATCTACGTAAGTGGAATAGCCGATAATGACATCGGACTCTTGCAGGGCTTCCCGCGCCCGCTTGGTGATATGCTCAAAACTCCCTGGACCAAACCCGATCACAAACAACTTGCCGCTCATAAGGCCCCTCCCCTTTTCGCTTCCTGTTTATAATAAAATCGATATCATCACACTAACGAGCAGACATAAGAGTGAAACGAGATACATCAAACGAATCGTCGCGACAATGTCACTTGCCTGCAATGGTCGTTTCGCATCTCCCATTTTTGCCCGGTTCGATGCAACGCCTTGATAATAATTCAATCCCCCGAGCTGCACGCCTAATGCGCCAGCGACTCCGGCTTCCGGCAAACCGCTGTTTGGACTCGGATGCAAGTGCGCATCTCTTCTGATCATTGCCCAGCACTGCTTCCCATCCAATCGCTGCAGCCAGCTTGCGGCGACGAGCAACAAAGCCGTCAAACGGGCGGGTATGTAGTTCAGTACATCGTCAAAGCGGGCAGACGCCCAGCCGAGATTCAGATACTTCTCGTTTTTATAACCAACCATGGAATCGAGGGTGTTGGCGGCACGATACGCCATTGCCAACGGAGCTCCCCCAATCGCTGCGAAAATCAGCGGAGAGACGATCGCATCGACGATGTTTTCCGCCACGGTTTCTACCGCTCCCCTACATACTTCCGGTTCATCTAGTTGCTCCGTATCACGTCCGACTACCATGGACAAGGAGCGTCTCGCCGCTTCCATGTCCCCAGCCACAAGGTGACGGGCAATCTCCATCCCGGCATCGGCCAAGCCTTTTGTCGCGATCGTCGTAGAAATCAACCAGGCACCCAAGATCCAGGCAAGCACCGGATGGATGAACGTCGCTCCCCACAGAATTAGCCAAACCACAGCATAGCTACCGCCAACGATCACGACCGGAAACAGGACTCCTGCCAGCTTCAAATGCGACTCCTCTTTGAAGAGAGAACGTATGACCAGTTCCAATCGTGTAATCCACCAGCCCATGATGATCACTGGATGCGGCAAGCTCCGGGGGTCTCCTACCACCCGATCGATCAAGTAGGCCGCGCATAATACCCATACTTCTGTCATGTTGTCCCTCTCTTATTCTTCAGGGGTTGTCGCATCCAACTCTGCTTTTCCGGATCCAAGCATTCCGCTACCAGCGCCTCTCCATGCTTCATGCCATCGACCTGCCAATATTGGTCAGGATTGTTTTCGAGCCAGGTGGCCTGGAACCAGCGGATCACGCCGCCATGTGTGACGATGACGACTGTATCGGATGTCTCCTCCCTGCCCGCTCTCTCCAACAAGGAACGTAGCCAACGATCCACGCGCATCCCTAGCTCTTGCAGACTCTCACCTTGTGGAGGTCGATTTCGAAAAGGATCGTCGTACCACCTCGTGGCCCGCACAGGGTCCGACTGCATTAGCTCATCGTAGGTCATCAGCTCCCACTCGCCAAAAGACAGCTCTCTCAAAGCTGGCTCCGAAATAACCGATAGCCCCCAAGTAGCTGCAAGTGGTTCGGCAGTCTGCATGCATCTGAGCAGGTCACTCGAGTAAATCGCAGCGGGTCGCCCGATCAGCACTGGTAATTCCTTGGCCAAATCACTCGCGTGTAGATACCCACGCTCATTCAAAGGAACGTCGCTATGCCCCAAATATCGATGCTCACGATTGCTGTCTGTCTCCCCGTGACGTATCCAAACCAGTTTCATAACCACCAGCTCCCGACTAGCACGAGCAGAACGACCGCTTCACTGCTTTCGATAACAGCCCCATAGCAGTCTCCATTTAAACCGCCCAGTTTTTTTGCAACCGAGCGTGAAAACCATAGAGCAAACAGCAGCGACAGGAAAATAGCTGTCATGACCTGCAAGCCCCCAAGATACCATCCTGCTGCAAACACGATGATGTAGCTCACGATGATAGAGGAAACGGAAAGCCCGGAACTGATGCCTTTTCCGATTCCTTTGTCCGCCGAAAGATACGGCCAGAGCTTGATCGACAAAAGCACATGCGTCCGCGCTGCCACTGGCGCTACGATCAAAAAGCTGCCCCATCCCGGATGTGCGAGCTCTGCGACCGCACCCGCCTTGATCAGCAACAGCATAATCGCAGCAAGTACGCCCATCGCACCTACACGGCTGTCCTTCATAATCGCAAGGATTTGCTCTCGCGGCCTGCTGCTGCCAAGACCGTCCGCGAGGTCCATCCACCCATCCATATGAAGACCACCGGTTACGTAGACCCATGCGATCAGCGTCAAAATAGCGGCGATCCATGGACTAAACAACACCAGTCCTGCCTGATGCACACCCCATAGCAATAAACCGATGACCAAACCAACCGCGGGATACCAGTTGACGCTTTTTCTCCACGCCTCCTCAGAAGGACGAAGCCACGGGACCGGAATACGCGTAAAAAACGAGATCGCGTGTAAAAATGCATTCATCCTTTGATCCTCCACGGTATCCCCGACAAAACCGCGTAGACGGCGTCCGCTTGTCGCGCACTTCTCTGATTGACATCGCCCAGCACATCCGCGAACCATCTGCCCAAACGACTCAAGGCTACACCGCCCAATCCGACCTCACTTGTGACAGCAATGACTTTTTGCGGGGAATTCTGAACGAGGGTCAGCCACGCCTCTGTCTCCTGCAGCAGGGCTTGGGTGTGTGAAGCACTTCTCCATTCCGACTCCTCCACGCTCATCAATCGATTACTCACCCAAGTGGACAGACAATCGATCAACACCACATCATACTGCTCACGAAATGCGTGGTAATCCGTTAATCGTTCTCCTATCTCCACACAGCCCCAATCCAGCGGACGACGTGCCTGATGCTGCTCGATTCTCTGCTTCATTTCATCATCCCAAGCCTTGCCTGTCGCCACGTATAAGACTCGATTGCCCAACGTCATCGCGAGCTCTTCCGCGTAGCGGCTTTTTCCTGAACGGACACCGCCTGTTACCAGCACCAAGCTCATCGCTGTTCCCTTCCTTCCGCATGGACCTCGCGAAGCGCTGCCAAAAGTCGTTCATTTTCCTCTCGTCCACGCACCGCGATTCTCACATCATGCGCCGTCAAACCGGGATACATCGCACAGTTGCGGATCAGAACGCCTTTTTTGCCCAGCCGTGCCTGCAGTTGCTCGGCTGGCAATCCTTCTGGCGAGCGCAGTAGCAAAAAGTTTGCCTCCGAAGACCATACCTGCCAGCCCAACTCTCTACGGATGCAGTCAGTCAAATACGCACGTTCTGTTTTGATCAGCCTACGCGTCTGTTCCTCGTATGCCTGCTCCTGCAAGCACAGTTCTCCTGCCAAAAGGGCCAGTGCATTCACACTCCAGCTCACTTGCTTTTGGCGCATTTTCGCAATGACATCCGGATGCGCAATCGCATAGCCCAAGCGCAATCCCGGGATCGCGTACATTTTCGTCATCGAACGCATCAAAATCACACGGGGAAAGTGCTCCAGCTGCGTCGCCAATGTATACTGCCGCTCTTCCTCCACAAAATCGAGAAAAGCCTCATCCACGATGAGCCACGTATTGGTCTCTTGCGTCCATTCCGCCATTTGGCGCAGCTCATCCAGTTGATACAGGATTCCGGTCGGATTATTAGGTGACCCGACAAATACGAGATCAGTCTGCGTAAAAAGCGTATACAGCTCTTCAGGATCGGGCTTGTACCCGTTCGCTTCCTTCCCGAAGCAGCCAATGACACGAGCTCCATACTGCTCGGAAAGTTGCGCGTATTCCGAAAAGCAAGGATACACCACACCAACTATTTGCGGCGAAAGACCGAGGATGGCCAGCGCCATTGCCTCCGCGGCACCATTCGCAGGTAGCAGCCATTCCTCCGACATTTGCAGCCGTTTGGCCAGCGCACGACGAAACACACGATGTCCAGGGTCTGGGTAATGCGCTACAGCAGCCAACGAAGCCAGTAGCATCTCACGGACGCTTGCTGGCATCCCCAGCGGATTAATATTGGCACTGTAATCCAGAAATTTCCCGGGCTCTCGACCAAAGCGCTGCGCTGCGGTCAGCAGGTCTCCACCATGACCGTACGTCTCTATTACACCTGCGCTTGTCAAAACTCTACCCCCAGCACAGCTGGAATCCCTTCATCGTAGTAATGCTTGATTGGCTTCATCTCTGTCACCAAATCTGCGATGTCCAAAATCTCCTGCTTTGCTGCCCGACCCGTAATCACGAGGTGGATATGACTTGGTCTGTTTTGAATCGCTTCCAACACAGCGGACAATGGCAACACATCGTCAATCGGGAAGCGGTCAATCGCCAATGCATTATTCAGCTCATCCAGAATGACGACGTCGTACACTCCGGAAGAGAGCTTCTCGCTCGCAAACGCCCAAGCTTCCTTCAATGCCTCACGATGCTCCTCCGGTGTCTTTGTCCAGGTGAAGCCGACGCCCATTTGCACGATTTCAATGCCCAATTTATCAAAAATAATCTTTTCTCCATATGTTCGCTCCGGCGACTTGATGAATTGAACCATCAGCACCTTTTTTCCGCGCCCTGTCGCCCGCACAGCCAATCCGACTGCTGCCGTCGTTTTTCCTTTGCCGTCTCCTGTGTAAACGAGGGTCAAGCCCCGCTTCTTATCGTTTTTCTCCATCGTGACCACCTCAAAAAGTGACGTATTTTACTCCGCTGTTCCATCCATACTTTCCGAAGCAAGAAAACGGTCATGACCGTTTTGTTGACCGCAAGCGGTCGCATCCACTTTTATGAAAAACGTCGAGACGTTTTTCACAGAAAAAAAGCGCTCTGTTTCCCCCAGTACGTAAGGAAAAACAAAGCGCGGATAGCTGAAAAGCAACAATCCTCACCTCTTCCTTTGACCCGAAGGAAATCAGTGTAAACGTAAAACAGGCAGGTCTCCTGGCTTGAGGATCATCGCTCTTCTTCTCCTTCCCGCTCCCGGATGGGCAGTGGATGGCATGATGCCTTGAAGAATAGCTACTCTCTTACAGTGGCGGGACCGCGTTGGCTTTTCACCAAACTTCCCTTTTAACCTTGCTCCTGCGAATCGGTTTCGCAAAAACAAGGACCTGTTTCTCTTCCATATGTAAATGTCATTCGTTTCGTTGACAAGCACTTGCTTTAATAATAGCAAAAGCTACCGAGGATTCAAGCAAAAGCTGCCGATTCCTCGCAGGTGTCTATTGGCAGAAAATTTAAGATAATGACCGTTTACTTACTTGACGTTTTTCGTTACCCTATTGGCAAAACAATCGAAAGTGGTGTGCAGTCATGCTATATCCTCCGATTCCAAAAATAACAGACATGGTCCTGCCCAGCCCACTGCCGATCAAGGAATGCGGCGAACTGATGATCCCTCTCTCTTCCCTTTGTGAACAAATCACAGTCTATCCAGCCTACTACCACGAAGGCTATGCCGGAACACAGCCAGAAGCCTTTTTGCGAGAAGGGGCAGCACGCAAGCTCGCCACGGCTGCCGCCCAACTTCCTGTTGGCTACAAGCTCGTCGTGTTGGACGGCTGGCGCTCGTTCGAGGTACAGGCATCTCTGTATGAACGTTTTCGTGAAGCTCTGCTTTTACAAGGTTGGCAGGAAGGACCCACCCTCACGGAAGAATTGAGCAAATTCGTTGCTTATCCAACAACAGACCTCTCCAAACCGTCCCCGCACCTATCCGGTGGTGCAGTCGATCTGACTATCACAGGGCCTGATGGCTGGCTGGAGATGGGCACAGCCTTCGATGATTTCAGTGAAAGAGCTGATACTCGCCATTATGAAGAACTCATACAGCCTACCCAAAAAGACATCGAGATTCGAGACAATCGCCGACTGCTCTATCATTTGATGACTACTGCCGGATTCGTCAACTATCCGCAGGAGTGGTGGCATTTTGAGTATGGTACGCGCACTTGGGGACAAAAAACGCAGCAGGAGCCGATCTATGGCGGGGTTTTGTCGATGTAACCACAAATACTCAAGTATTCAGCCGAAAAAGGCATGAGCCCGGTCTATACCGTACTCATGCCCAGATGGCCGCCCACTCCTCAATAAATTCCTGTACCTTTTAGCTCACTGGTATTTCAGAAGAAGCTGCTGAAACCAAAAGGCTTTTGTTGTATTCAGGTGACAATACAATATTTGTATAAGTTCCGCGACCAGACACATAGTGATAGGAATGCTCGACCCCTGCTGGGATAAAAATAGCCGCTGGACTCTCAACAGTCTTCTCTTCTTCACCGAGTTGAACATGACACACCAGCCCAGTGCCATCAGGTGCATCTCCCCAAAAGAGGAAGGCACTGTCACAATGATGCGCATGTCTGTCTACATGCTTTTCAGGAATACCGGACAAATCGCATAGTCCAAATATCCTTTGGATCACATAGAATGAGGCTCGCTCATCAACACGAGAATCCATCATAACCCAGCGTATCCCTGGACCGTCACGATGATACTGTAGCTCTGAAGCACCTTTGGGAAACGGCTTTCCTACCTGTAAGGAAACAGGTAGCTTTGGACTTCCTATTGGAGGACGCTTTTCTTCGAGAAGCCGTGTTCTTCCAATTGTTTCGGGAGGTAATGGCTCATACGCTTTGGAATTTCTCTTTACGGCTTGGACATGGTAAGTCGATGTATGCGTAAAGGCATTTTGCCCAATGATAGGGCGCAGTTCGTCCGGCCTATACCCTGTCGTCAGACGTATCGCTTGGACAAGCTCGGGAATTCTATCCAAAGAATATCGATGATCATTTCGCAGCTTTTGCAACGCAACAGTAAGCTGGATCAAGTCAGTAATGCCTGCTCTTTCACCGATCCCTAAAATTGTCGCATCAATGACAGAAGCGCCTGCATCAATAGCCGCCAGCGCATTCGCTTGAGCAAGACCGAAATCATTATGCAGATGAACTTCAATTTCGCATCCAAACTCCTCAATGGCACGAGTTACGATTTTTTTGCATGTATCAGGCTCCCAAATCCCGACAGTATCTGCCAAACTAATGCGATCTGCACCTGCCTGCAAAGCAGCATGACCTAAGCTGGATATCTTTTCCCACTCTGTCCGTGAAGCGTCTTCAATCGTGAATCTAACCTGTAATCCAAGCTTTTTTGCTTCGATAACTGCTTGTTGGACTTTCTCAAGTATATAGCTTTCCTCGTGATGTCTGAATTTGGTTTGGATAGACACATCATTAATGGAAGCCCATATCCCCACCCAGTCTGCTTTGGCGCGCTTTGCAGCATGTACTTCTTCAACAGTAGCTCTCGCATGCATTAGTATTTGCGCTCGTCTTGCCGATTGAGCCACTTTTCGGCAGATTTCTTCATCCAGAGCAGAAATTCCGGGATGGCCCACTTCTATGAGGTTTATTTGATAGCTTTCCAAGAGATGCAGTATGCGAATCTTGTCTTCGCATGTGAAGCGAACGCCTGCTTGCTGCTCTCCTTCTCGCAGTGTTGCATCCAAAATTTGAAACGGCTTCATTTCCAGCACATCCTTACGAGTTTACTTACTTTTTCAGGAATTCGTCTGTTTCACGCAAGAGCTGAGCACGATTTTTTTCATACAACACCCAATGTGTGGCATCTTTGATAACCACTTCTTGTTTTGCAGTTGAATTGGTCAGCTTATGGAAGAGGGACTTATCGGCAAAAAAGTCTAGATCTCCTCGAATGATCAACACTGGCGTCGTAATTTTCACCGCATCAAAAATGGGTCTGTCCGTCCATATGTAATACAGATCTACCAAAGGTCCCATTGGACGGCGGATGGACTGTTCAGATTGCTTGCTGCTGTTAGGATCAGCGTTTACGAAGACCTTGGATACAGCATTCATTGCCTCACCAGAAACCAGATCACGTTTATCTAGCATCATGTGCCAATGGTGCATGGCCTTGTCAAACTGGACAACCTGATATGCTGGTAATTGGGGATTAATTTCACCTGGCTTCCCTTTTGCTTCAAACGGAGTTGCCATCAAAGGCAAAGAAAAACCATGCATAACACCATAAAGCACGAGTTTTTCAATATCATCGGAATGTTCAGTCGCGTACATCCCTGCAACAACTCCACCCCATGACCATCCTACGATACTGATTTTATCCACTTGTCGGGTTTTCTTTATGTGCTGGACGACAGCCTCCAGATCTTTTACCGCCTCAGTAGCACGGACGACAGGAGCATTCTTTACAGGTGGTTGATCCATCTCAACTGGTCGAGTAGAATGCCCGAACCCTCGGAAGTCCATCGCCCAAGTGTCGTAGCCTTGCTTTGCGTATTCCTCCATCCAGGAGAATCCCGGAACATCGAAAGCTTCGGCAGTAGGTACGCTAAACGGTTCAAGAAACAACACAACCTCTTTGCTGACGAACTTTTCCTTGTTTTTCGCACTCATATGCCTCACATACAAGGAGACGTCCTGATCGATGCTTGGCACTTTCAGTTCTTCCGTTACGATCTCACTGGTTGATTCCACTACTGATTGAGCTTGTGTTTTACTATTTTGATGGGGGGAATCAGGAGTTGAACACCCTTGAACAAGCAGGCCTAAAGATATGACTAGCATAAGAAAATGATTTTTCATTTGATGATTGAAATTCATAGTTTGGCACTTCTTTCAAATTAGATTTAGAGGGTCCTAGAAATTGAAGATTCTCGACAGCAACGCAATGCATCCAGCTGCAATGATTAAGCCTGCGGGCAGCCCATTTGACAGTAGCACGGCCAAAAGTGTTCCAATTGTTACGCATATGAAAACAACCGGTTGATCTGGCAAAATACTTAAGCCTTTTCCCCCGACATAAGAGATGATAAAACCTGCTAAAATGGCTATCGTTGCTTTCCAACTGACCATTTCCTTACCAAGGGAGATGAAATCATATTTTCCTTTGGCAATCGGAATCAACAAGAATACCATTAGACAAAACAGACCCACATGGAACATTGGTTTTTGGATTGCATCCATGACAGGCACTGCTTTTAACAAAGATAATCCGAGCAGCAAGAGGGAAGCGTAGACGAGAACCAGATCCTTTGCCACTAATGACAAGATGGCGATTACCAGTAAGATAATGGTGGTATGCAACATAGGAGTCCTTATAGTAGCGTGTTATCCCAGCTTCCCTCTGCCGGGGCTTCCACCTGTACCATTTGGACGGAAGCTAAATTGACTTTGACTAGATTGGGAGCAACGGCTGGCAATAGGTTTGGTCTCTGAATGATTAGTTTGAATGCCTCAAAGCTAGCCAATACGCCGACGATATTCGCTACCGGAGCAAGCACTGCCCATGGAGCCTCTCCTTTTACATAGGCATCTGCCCATTCAGGCAAAGCGCCTTGCGATACGGAATACTTTGCACGCTCGTCTTTGATCTGACTAATTTTTTCACGCATCTCTGGTGTGAGAGGCTGTTTGTAAGAAGGGTGTCTCATGGCGACCTCATAGGGCAAGGAGTCCGGGGTCATGCACATGACTCCTCCACGGAAAGGTGGTGTTACCGCAATCCAGATGGAAGGAATCCCCATATCGGCTGCTGTTCTATGAATGATTACCCGTGCAACCAGATTATCCGTAGCATCTACAATCACATCTGTATCACCCAGCAGATCATGTGCATTTTCTTCGGTAACAAACTCCCTTGTTACCTTTACTTCCAGCTCTGGATTGATATCGTGAAGTATTTCCTTCGCTACTTCCGCCTTGGGAGAGTTGATTTTGCTGACAAAGCTGAGCATTTGGCGATTGAGATTACTTTCCTCAAACGAGTCTTGATCGATGACATGAAGCTTCCCTACACCCATCCGGGCGAGTTGAATCAATGTGATTCCACCCACACCGCCTGCACCTACCACCGTTACTCTTGCATTTCGCAGTTTGGCTTGCTCCTCACTCGTAATGATTCCGAAATTGCGGGTAAAACTATTGTTATATAATTGGCTATTTTCTATCAATGACACACGATCATCTCCTTTGTTCTTTCAAAATCGTTATAGTGTTGCATAGTTCCACGTTCCATCAGGGGGAGTTGTCACTTTTACCGGTGTGTCCGTATCTAGATTAATGAGAACTCCTTTGGGTGCACGTGCCAACGGTTCTCTGCCCGTCAAGATTTGCACGGCTTCATGAAAGCTGAAAAGCGATATGAGATGAGCGCGAACTGGTGTAATAATCCAGCCAGCCTTTCCCTCACAAAAATCCTCTGCCCATTCCTTTGGAGCTCCTTCTTTGACAGAGTGCCAGGCCCTGGCTTTTTTTATGTCAGCAATCTCTTGACGTAGCGCTTCATTGGTCAACTTTTCCCCTGCTCCTGGGATGTTCAATGCTGTTTCGTACGAAATGCCGTCTGGAAAAAAGGATGAGACAAATCCTCGGGTTGGGGGGCTCCCTGACATGCCCACGCTTGGTATGCCCAGCTCACGCGCGGTCCGGTGGATGATGACACGGGAGGGTATATCGTCCACTGCTTCAATCACCAGATCATGCCCTTTCATCAGTTCAAGCACATTGTCTTCATCAACATTTGCTTGGACGCATCGAATAGATATGTATGGGTTAATGGATTGAAGAACTTCTTCAGCCGTCGCCGCTTTTGATTTACCCAATGAATGTACCGTAGCCAGCATCTGACGATTGATGTTAGAAACCTCGAATTCATCAGGATCTACTCCGGTGACATGCCCGATCCCCATGCGGGCGCAAAGAATCGCTTCCATTCCCCCGACCCCACCGAGTCCAAATATGATGACCTTTCCGTCCTTTAAGCGTTTTTGTTCCTCAGTGGTATACACGCCAATATTTTTCTTGACCATTTCCCAATAAAACGAATCCATTTCCAATTCTTTTTCCTCCTCTTTCCAAATTGAATTGTCCATTTACATTTGACATTATAGAGTTCCAGTTACTAGCAAAAAAATAGCTCGTTATGACTATTAATTGGGTTTTATTTGAAATTTCCATGAACATAGGAGAAAAATTTTCAGCTAGAATAGACAAAATAAAAAGGCTTGAGTCCGGTACAATACCGAATCCAAGCCTTACACTCCCCTAACCTTACTGCATAAAATCCGCCATGATGATCTCCGTATCAAACGGCGTAATCCCTTCCTCCAAGGAAAATACCGTATCCGCCTCTTCTGCTTGATCAATCAGCGTCCCTCTCGCCTGTGCATGAAGCATGAACAACTCATGCAGGGTAGGCTTCACCAACGAGGTGAGCGCTCTTCCCATCAGCTCCACCCCTCCGGCATTGGACTCCACATTGTTGGCAAAACGCGGATCGGAATTCAGAGCGATATCCGTCCAAATCACTTTTCTCTCCACGAGATCCAGAATGACCGGGATACAAATCTGCGTGTTTGCGGCGAGATCAATCTTGTCCTGTACCGTCTGCGGCTCGAAAATTTCTCCTGTCTGTGGCGCCGACCGAATCATCCAGCCTGCGTAGCATTCAGGCAAATCGCAAAAAGGCTGACTCGAAAACGAATACAGGTTCATTACGACATATCGACCACCATAGCGGATGACAGAATCAATTCCGATGTCGATGAACTCGCACGCGCCTTCGGGAGCCTCCACAATATCCCCGCTATGGTACGCTTGATACTTGTCGGAACGCAGATTGGTATAAGAAATATGCTCCATGTACTTCCAGTCTTTGTTATAGAGTACGGCAGACAAATCGATATCGACTCTGCCTGTAGGGACATCGTTGACGATCCCTTCCCTCCACCACAGGAAAAAGCGAATCGTTCCTCCATCCGGGATCGATAGACGGGAGCCGCGTGCAATCGTGCGCAATGCCTTGCTGGCGGATCGCATCGAAAACGGAACGAGATGCTCCTGTAGTCGCGGATCAATATAGACGTTGCCCAGCGACGGCAATTGGGCAAAACGGTTCAACAATGATGTCCGGCAAATGTCCGCTGCCTTCTGTCTACTGTCCTCTTGCAAGCCTGGCACTCGGTTTTCGATTGCCTGTACTTTCGCCACTTGCCCTTTCGGAAAAAAGGTCCGCCATTCCCCGTAGCTATCCCGTTTGTCGAAGTGATTCATGACTTGCAAAAGAACTGGAGTCGATACACCATCCGCAATTTTCTCGAAGGCAGTAAGAACTGGGCTCCCCTGCTCCGTCAAACGCAACAAATGATCCAGACGACGGGCGAATTCCCCTGGGCGCTGTTCGAGCAGCTTGATCGCCGTATTCACATCCGCACGGACCAGCGCCTTCTCTACTTGGCTATTGAACGTCTCGATCTTGTGATTGTTGCGCAAAATATCGAATGCTTCTGCCGCTTTCGGATAGCGATCCTTATATTCAAACGGATGCAAGATTTCCCCGAGACGAATCCATCTGTTTTTGTAACGATTCATGTCTTCTACGATATTCGAGCTGGCTTCCAGCAGGCTAAGGAGTAGCCTTCTTTCCCCGCGTTTGAACTTGCGAAATTTTGCAGGCTCTGCCAAGCTCACATCTCCACCAGACAGCGCCACTGCCAGACGCAATACATCTGTTGCGGTCTTGTAATAATGGGCAAAAAAAGCAGCAGGAAGCTGGTCATACTTGAGCAGCAGGCTAGCAGCGATCGCCACGTTTTCCTTTTGAGGAATTTCTGCTGGCAGAGCTTCTGCGATTCCTTCATAGGCCTGAATCAAGCCCTCCAAGTCTTCCTTATCAGTAGCAGACAATGAGCTATTGGCGCGCAGCAAATTCATTCCTACCTGCAGCAGCTCTTCATCTGTGCCCAAATGAATCAGCTTCAGGCGAGATTCTCTTAGCAAAGGCAAACGTTTTTTCACTTCGTGCACAGGAAGATCCAATGTCAAATAATGAATGATCGCATTTACAAACAACTCACCCTCACTAGCCTCCATGACTTGCTTAGGAAAATTCGGATACATCGGCTTGTACTGGCGGGATGCCCCGATCTTTACTTTTAGCACAGCTACCACATCCGAATAGAGCGCAAAAAACTCTCCTTCCGACAGCGTCCGGATTCTTTCTAGCAATTCCAGTGAAAAAGTATAGCCCAAGCTCTCTATATTGCGCAAAGCCGCAGCTAAATAAGAGGTAGGCAGTTCATGCTGCCCCTGATGTACGATGATTTTATTTTTCCGGCGAAGGTAGATTTGATTTTTCATTGGCATCACGAAAAAAATCAGGAAACCTTTCGCTTAGAAGGAAGGTGTACAATAGCCTGATTTTTTATTCCTTTTTGTAATTTTTAACCATCTTACTTCAATTCTCCCTGATGGTAAAGCTCTCCTCAGGAACGAGACATAAATCCGTCCCCAGTCCTAATTCGATTTCATCCCGCTGCCCGTTATTCCGCATTCTTCATCCCTGTAAAGTGAGTAGCAGAGTACCAAAACTTTACTGGAGGGAGAACTCGATTCATGAAGCAATCTGTTAGGAAAAGTCATTCAGCACCCCCTTTCTTTCAAGGGGAGAAATGGTTAGTGTACACCGGCTTGCTCGGCTTCTTACTCGCTGCCATTTGCGCAATCTGGGTCATGCTATACGGGGGACCCGTCGCTCCCAATGGCGATGTCTCGAAAGCGTTTTCCTTTAATGCCGCACTCGGAATATTTTTATTGACGACAGCTGCAATCATTCCGTTATCTGCCCTCGGCACGCGAAGTAGAGCTTTCTTTCGCTGGTCTTATATCCCGCTTGCTCTCTATTCTTACGGAGCGGAAACCGTACAAAACTTCCGCGGTGTGGACCCGAGGTTCGTCAAAAATGGTACACCCTTCGACGTCGCCGTTGGTTCCATTTTTACTTTTGTGGCTCTTCTCCTGGTCCTCTTTTATGTATTCATTGCCATTCAGTTTTTCCGAAGAAAAGCTTATTCCCTACACCCAGAGCTAGCCATTGGCATCCGCTATGCCATGATTGCGATTATGCTCTCGTTTGCGGCAGGCCTCTGGATTTCATTCAACTATGGTCGAGTGGTCGGCGAGGAAGGGAATATCATTTGGCTCCATGGCATTGGTTTTCATGCTCTGCAAGCAGTACCTTTTGTCGCTTGGTTAGCGGAACGTAAAAAGCATGTATCCACTGCTCGTACTGGATTCATCCATCTCACGGGCATCGCCTACTTGCTCGGTTTGGCTGCAATCGGCTGGCAAACCTATCTCGGTCGTGCTGTTTTGGAAATGTCCGCATTTCCGATTATCGCCGCCTGTTGTTTCTTGGTTTCCTTTATTCCAATCGTTTTCTTCCTTCTCCAAAAGAACGATGCAAAAAAGCTCCACACTTCTGATATTCAGAACTAATTGATTCTCCTTATCATTCGTGATACTTTGTTACCAGTACCTGACATACGGTATCAGAAACGAGGAGATCGGACTATGACAGCACGTATTGGACTTCCTGCACCTGATTTTACGATGGACACCGTGACATTTGACAACGGATTTCCCCTGCCAAAGAGCTTGGTAGACTATCGTGGAAAATGGCTTCTTTTGTTCTTTTATCCGTTTGACTTTTCGAAAGTATGCCCGACCGAAATTCTCAGCCTCAATCGCCGGATCAAGGAGTTCACGGATTTAAATGTCGAGGTGCTTGGCATTAGCGGCGACAGCATACATACACACAAAGCATGGATGAGAGCAAGTGAAGGCATCGGTCCACTCTCCTTCCCTCTCGCTTCTGACTACAGCAAAGAAGCGACCATGGCATACGGTGTGCTGGACGAAGCAACCAAAGCTCCGCTGCGCGGCAGCTTCATCATCGATCCAGAAGGCATCCTGCAATACGCAGTCATCTCCAACTCCAAGGTTGGCAGAAGCGTAGATGAAACGCTCCGTGTGATCGAAGCTCTACAATCAGGCGGACTGTGCCCAATGGACTGGAAGCCGGGACAAAACACGATCTCCTAGCCACTAGACATAAACAAAGGCCGCATGATCACTTGCACAGGATCATACGGCCTTTTTCATTTTTTAATAGGCATAAAAAAATCAGGAAAGCAGTACCCCTAATATCGGATTGGGTTAGAAGGAAGGTGTACTATAGCCTGATTCTTTCACCATACCATTATTTATCTTCTCTGTAAATGATTATCTAGACGCGACCGGGTACGGAAACAAGTCAACCACACGCACAGTCTCCCCGCTTTCGTTGGTAAACACAACATGCTCTCTCCGAAGCTCGGTCGGGCTCTCCAAACCACATGCTGCCGCCAGCGAGAACAAGCCTTCCCTCAACTGCAAAATATAGTTCATGACACGCCACTGCTTTTCTGCTGGAACCAGCGCCTCCTGGTATTTGGAATCCGTCGTAGTGACTCCTGTCGGACATTTACCTGTATGGCATTGCATCGCCATGATGCAGCCAGTTGCAATCATGAAACCTCGCGCGGAGTTGACGCAATCCGCCCCCAATGCCATGGCGATCGCTACTTTGTCAGGAGTAACGAGCTTGCCGGAAGCAAAAATCCTGATGCGGTCCCGGACACCGAATTTCCGCATCGTATCATCGAGAATGATGAGCGCGGCGAACAGCGGCAAGCCCATTCCATCTGCCATTGCCTTGAACATTGCGCCTGAACCGCCCTCAGAGCCGTCAACCGTAATAAAATCCGGGTATATGGACAGCTCCAGCATTTTCTCAAAAAAATGCTCCAACCGCTTTGGATCGCCGACGACGATTTTCACCCCCACCGGCTTACCTCCCGCCTCCTGCAAACTACCGATGAAACGCAAGGCTTCATCCGGATTGCTGAGGAACTCGAAGCGGTTCGGTGAATTAACGGTTTGTCCCACAGGTACCAGCCTTGCTGCTGCGACTTTTTCCGTGACCTTGGCGCCCTCAAGATGCCCTCCGCGTATTTTGGCCCCTTGATGAAATTTCAGTTCGAACGCTTTGATGTTCGGGATACTTGCCTTTTTCTTGAATTCTTCGATGGAAAACTTGCCCTTGTCATCACGGAAGCCAAACATCCCCGGCCCGATTTGCGAAATAATATCTACACCTGTAGAGAGGTGAACTTCTGCAACGCCACCCTCACCTGTATTGATCCAAGAACCGCCTGCCATACGTGCCCCATACCCAGCGGACATGATGTAGTTTTCTCCCACTGCTCCAAAGGAGGTAGCTGAAGCACCGAACATCCCTTTTAGCCGCCAGGGCTGCCTTCTGTTTTCGCCCACGACAATGACATCCTCGTCATGTAGCATCCACGGCTTAACCTCTAGTTCCTCGATTAACTTTTCTCTTCTTGTAAACAGTCCCTCATGGGTAATCTCATACTTTTTTCCAGGGACGACTTTTTCATTATCTACCCGCAGCTCACTCGTTAGCCTCGGGAACATCGCATTGGACAAATAGAAGCCGGGCTTCTCGTAATCACGTTTTCCACCAAACGAGATCAGGTCGGTCCTGTACTTGGCCGCATAAACCATTCCGACAAAGTCAGAACGGGAGAACGGCTTCCCTTCTGTATCCGATTCAAACCAATACTGGCGAAACTCAGGCCCGAGCTTTTCCAGCAAATAACGCATCCACCCCAAAAAAGGATGGGAACGAATAATGGAGTGCTTCGGCTGTTTAGACAAGGCGTACATATATCCAAAAAATACAATTGGTGGCAGAAGAAGGATGATGATAATAACGCATAACAGAGTAGGTACCACTTGTGCTTATCCTCCCCAAACACAATATTCTAGTAAATCATGTCAAGGATAGGATGCAACAAGTTCTCTGTTTTTAATCGTATTTCTCATCATCCTCCCGAATTTGCCCATCTACGATTAATTCCAGCTCCGTTTCAAAATTCAGCATGATCTCTACAGGCAGCTGCTCTGCAACCTCTGCCATGTCCGGAAGAAGCAGTGCATCCTCTACCGTATCAGGCTTCGTCTCCAACTGATCGTACCACTCGCGAATGTGATCCATCATGCGGTAAAACGAGGCCTCAAACTGATTCGCATCGTCCTCCGCGTCGTCCTCGTGGCTCTTTTTCATCCGATTCCAAAATTCCAGCGTCGTACGCAGTGCTTTTTCTATGTTTGTATCCATTTATCGTCTCTCCTTTTCGTCTCTTCCTTCTCTCTCATTTAGTATGACCGCTTCGATTGTACAATGCCACCTCAGGTGTAAACCTCTCGATCCTTCCATTTTTTCATAATCGTTGCGTTTTTTGACACGTTTTATAGCCCGGTTGAGTCATACGAAAATGAAAAGAGGCTGTTATCCTAAATGTAGCTAGCAGCCGATGATCCGGCAATAAACAAGAGAGCTCTCTAGTGGAATAGGGGAGGATGCACCCTGTCATTACGATGGAACAATCGAAAATTATCTCTCCCGCTACTTTTCGTCTCCGTCATTTGTATCGTTGCTCTACAGCTGCCTACCGCAGCAAAGGCGACGCCTGCGGATACTGACTCCTTGCAGGCGATGATTGATCAAGCACGCCCTAACGATACCGTTACCATCCCGTATGGTTTGTACAAAGGTCCGATCCGCATTACCAAGCCAATTCAATTGGTAGCCAATGATCCAGTGAAGATCATCAATCCGACCGAAGAAGAGGCAACGCTCACGATTGAAAGCGACAATGTGAGCGTGCAAGGAATCCATATCGTGGACAAGCGAATCAACAGTGACGTAGCCGCTCTTGTCATCCGTGGCGATCAAAACTTTCTCGAGAATGTCATCGTTGAAACGAAAGGGATCGGTATTCAATTACGGCAAGCAGACTACAACACGCTGCACAACGTTCAAGTCATCGGAAAAATCAAAGGTGATGGCAGCCCAACGACCAGTTCTGGACATAATCACGGAGCACAGCCTGAAGTAAAGCCAAAGCAAACGGAAAAAGCCAGACGAGGAAACGGAATCGACGTGCGTGAATCGGATCATAACCGTTTCATTAAAAATCAGGTGACGAATGTCGAAGATGGCTTTTACGTCGAAAATAGCGATCGAAACCATCTGGAACAAAATCTGGTGACGAGCTCGCGGTACGGCTATCATTTCATGGGCACCTCTGATACGACGGTCATCAACAACATTGGAATGGAAAATGTGACAGGCTCCCAGCTTATGGAGTCGCGCAAATTGACGGTTACCGGGAACCAATTTTTGAAACAGCAAAAAAATCCTGGTTCGCAAGGAATTCTTCTCATTACCGTACAGGATACGCTGATTGCAAACAACACGATTGAGGGGAACCGCGTTGGACTGTATTTAGAGCAATCATCCGGTATTACGGTTAAAAACAATTTACTCAGTCTCAACTTTATCGGCATGCAGTTTTTGTCCTCTTCTGACAACGTATTAACCGATAATCAATTCGTCTCCAACGTCATCCAAGCGCAAGCCCAGGATAGTCAGAACAACAACTTAAACAAAAACTACTGGGACAATCTGCAAGGACTCGATGTAAACGGGGATTCTCGCAGTGATTTGCCGTACGAGATGAATCCTTTTTACCTAGGTTTGACCGATGCGGTTCCTGCCTATCAGTTGTTTTTCCAAGCCCCTGGATTTGTGTTTCTGGAAGGCTTGTTTACAAGTGGGGCCGGTTCAGCAATCAAGGACGCATCTCCTTTAATGCAACCCTCGGACACCGTGCTACTTGAATCCGGGGAAACGAGCAGTTGGGGTGCAGGCATTCTTGGACTTATCTTGTTAGTAGGAAGCTGTTCCATCATTTATATAGGAGTGAGAAAATCATGAACAAAATGAAAAAATGGGGTACAACAATCGGAGCAATTCTCGGCATTAGCCTGCTTATGGTCGGCTGCGGAAGCGAAGAGCCGAAACCTGTGGATATCGCGGAAGGCGTAGACAAATGCGACCTTTGCAAAATGCATGTCCCTAACGATTACAATGCTACTGAAATCGTCTTAAAAGATGGAAAAGCACTGAAGTTCGATGATCTCGGCTGCATGAACAACTGGATGAAAGAGAATGGAACCGATAACGTGGCTGTACAATTTGTCCGCGATTACTACACAGCAGAATGGACAAAAGCAGAGAAAGCTACCTACGCTTACGACAAAGACTTCAAAACGCCAATGACATATGGCATCTACTCTTTCAAAGAGAAGTCTGCTGCAGACAGCTTCGTTCAGGAACAAAAGAAAGGTATTGTCATGAGTGCGGATGAGTTGAAAAATCATAGCTGGGAAAATAGCATGAGCAAGCACATGAACAAAGACGGTCAGTCTTCCGAAGGTCAACATCATGGCGGTCACGAAAGCAAGCCAGCCGATCACGGCAGCAATAGTACTACCCCAACCACACATAACTAACAGAGGGAGTGGAGTCTTTGCACATCAATCTGATTGCCAAACGAGAAGTGAAGGTAGGCTTTCGCAATCCATGGTCCTACTCGTTTATGGCTCTGTTCTCCCTGTTTAGTTTGGGGCTCTTGATTATCCAATCGCAGTCCTACATGAAGGGTTATACGTATACGACAGGTACCATGCTGAATCTGATTTTGTATTTGCTGCCACTGATGACGATGCTTCTCTCCTCTTTTTCCTTGACGGCGGAAAAAGAAGAGGGAAGCTGGCAGCTCCTCTCTACCTACTCCATGACGACCTTTTCGTTTTTGGTGGGGAAATATTTGGGACAAGCACTCGTGTTAGTTGCGATCGTCAGCTTCGGGTATGGGTTGTCTGGTGTAGCTGGTATGCTGTTAGGAAAAAGCTTTGCATTCTCGACACTTTTGTTTTTGCTTGCCTTTTCCATCTGTCTCATTCTTTTATTTTTGGGAATTGCCATGCTGATTGGCGCCATTAGTAAAAACCGTTGGCAGGCTTTGACGATGGGAGTCAGCATCTGGTTCTTCTATATTCTGGCATGGCCTACTCTTCTCATCTCTGTGCTCAGCTTCGTCCCTTATACATGGATCAAGCCTCTGCTTCAGCTCGCAACGTTTCTCAACCCAGCGGAGTTTGTACGAATCTTTTCCGTTGCCAGATTAGGCGGTGGCTCGATCTTTGGACCTGAATACTACAAATGGGTGTACTGGGCTGATTCTCCGCTTGGTGATCTCATCTTTGTCACACTCAGTCTGCTCTGGATCAGTGCGACCTTGTTCATAGCCATCCGGGTATGGGAAAGAAGGTAATGTAATGAATACGTTAGGACTTACCATCGACCAGGTCGCTAAGGAAATCAATGGGAAAACAATCGTCCACCCATTCAGTATGAACATTCCACCCGGCCAAGTCGTCGCCCTATGCGGCGGGAACGGCGCAGGGAAAAGTACGATTCTGCGGATGCTGGTCGGTATTCTCCCGCCTTCTTCGGGAACCATTCAGCTCAACGGGTTAAACTGGAACGATAATCGCGTAGAGTATCTTCAAGAAATCGGTTATATGCCGGATCACTTTACGTTTTCTGCCGGACTTACCGCGAAAGAAACGCTCGAGTTTTACGCTTCCCTGCGCAATCGCACCGCCGAAGAGGCGGATCGGCTGCTGAAAATGGTGGGACTGCATGAAGTGAGAAACAAACGAGTGTCTCAGTTCTCCAAAGGCATGCAGCAGCGTCTCTTGTTTGCCCAAGCGATATTGGCAAAGCCTGCACTCGTTGTTCTCGATGAACCGACCAACGGACTCGATCCGTATTGGATGGATGCATTTGTCGATCTCGTGCGGGAAGTAAAGCTAGCGGGTCAATCCGTTCTCTTTACGACACACCAGTTGCAGGTGGCAGATGCGGTAGCGGATCGGGCAATTTTCTTGATGAATGGGAAAATCGTGCGTGATGGGTCGATAAAGGAGTACCAGCAGCAGTATGGGGCAATTGGTTTGTATGGTGCTTTTTCCGAGCTTGTAAATCAGGCAAAGGCATGAATAAAAAAACGCGGGAGAGATTTGATCGTTTAGATCGACTCCCGCGTTTTTGCTATTTATAGCGCCTTCGCTTCCATATAAAAGACCGATAAAAACTTTTTCACACTAATCCGGCACTTCGTCGTTTTTTCACCCGCCTCCAGCTCTTGCATCCGTTGGCGAATTTCTTGAAAGTCAAACAGTCGTGGTGCAAAGTGTTCAAAGGTCGGGTTGGCATAGTCGGTCAACCCCAATGAGGAAAGATGCGTAAAGGCTTGCAGGACCATCCGGCGAATCCGTTGTTCCATAGCACGCACCTCTTTGGTAATGCCATGCTCATTCAGGCTAGCATGCACCTTCAGCAGAATTTGTGTGTACAGTTCCTTGAGCTGCAATTCGTGCAGTTTGTCTCCTTGCCGCTCATCCTGTACGAGCCATTCCATGATCAATAGCAGATCGGGAGCCCCGGCCTCACCTGCGATCCCTAGCTGCAACAGCAGCTTTCTCGCTTTTTGTGCCAGAATATCCTGATCGGATGACTGACTTTTCAAGCCGCTGGTATGTGGTTCTTTTGCTTTGACATCCAGGATTTGCAAGGATTTGCGGATGGTTTGCAGAGAGGCTTCCAGCGTCAAGTAATCCGATACCCGCTTTAGCACAGCCATGACTTCAAGGCGGTTGATCGGCTTTTGAATAAAGGTATCAATTCCTTGCAAATAAGCCTCCCCGATCATTTCCTTGTTCTCCACCTGTGACACCATAATGAAGCGGCCCGCGAAGCCATCTGCCTGCAACTTTTTGATCGTTTGGATGCCATCGAGTCCCGGCATCAACAAGTCGATCAAAATGACATCGACCCCATACAGTAGATCAATCGAAACGTGACTGCCATCGCTGGCTTGTCCTACAATTTCACCCAACCCGCTGTCTTGAATAATCCGTTCGAGCATGCGGCGCACTACGGCATCATCTTCAATTAAAAAGAAACGTATCATTGCTTACACTCCCTCCTTTCCGAGCAATTGGTCAGTCGGAATTTGCACTTCTAAGTGCGTCATTTGCTTCTGATCAGGTAAAATACGCAGGCTTCCTTGTAGGCTTTGGACAATTCCTCGGGCATGCGTCAGTCCAATTCCGGTAGATGCATTTCCCTTTTCATCGTATTTCGTCGTATACCCGGGCTGAAACACCCATTCCTGCTCTTCCAGCGGGATTCCCGGACCACTGTCAAGTACACTGAACACCAGATGACGATGAATCAGCTTCACATTCAGCTCAATCCGTCCCGACATGGGAATCGCCTCTACTGCATTGGCTACCAGGTTGTTTAGCACGGAGAGCAGCGCATAGATTTGGCTGGTAGACAGGTTGATGTGACAGCTCCACTCGATTTGAATATCCTTTCCCAACATCTCTGCGTACTTCTGATTCGCCCGAGCAACCAACTCACACAGCTCTTTGATCGGCAGCTGTGGTGCTAGTCCCTCCTGATTGATTAGCTTGGAAATCCCCGCCAGCATCCGCTGCGAATCTTTTTTTACTTCATGTACATTCTCGGCAATCGCCAAGGCTGTCGGGGATTCCGCATGCTCCGAGGTGAGCAGACGCCTGTAGAGCTGGTAGCTCTCGCGCGTGATTTCCTCCAAATGCGTCATTGATTTTCGCAAGTAAAAGGCTTCCTCATACAGCTCCGTATTGATCATCCGCAGACGCTCCAACTCTTGCTGACGCACCTCTCCCACTGCCCGCAACTGCCTGATCGAAAAGCTGTTGTACAAACCAACAGCAAAAAAGCTACGCAAGACCCCAAAGAAGAGAAGCATCAAAAAGCTCTGCCAAGTGATCGGCGGAAAATCAGTGAAATACTGTCGTACTTGGATCTCTACCACATTGGAGATGAAATCAATAGATGCACCTATCAGCCCTAACCATAGAGGAAACTCGCGATACCTTCGCGCACGGAGCAAATAAAACAGAACCGTAAAGCTGAAATAGTAAAAGGCGGAGGGAAGATGAGCAGCCACACTCTCCATGTATGGACGGTACGCAAAAAAGACATCCATACCGACGCGAAATCCGAAGATAAACGTCCCTGTAAAAAAACCCGTCAGCAATACAGGTACGGACGAAAACCACAGCAATCCGAAAAAGAAAGCAGCGATGCCCAAGGAAAAACGAAAAGACCCTCCTACGGGGTTTACCTTCATCTCTCCAAAAAAAGCAGTTGCCAGCATGATAATAAACAGGATCAAAAGGCGTTCTCGCATAGCTGCTCCTTTCACACGGAAAAAGATCTCCTATTCTTATTTTACTAAGAATCGGAGATCTGCAAAGATAAAACGCTTACGCGTGCTTATTTTCCAGTCGCTTGGAGACGACTGACAGCGCGTAGTTGACGACAAAGTACATCACTGCCACCATCAGGAAGGTCGGAATAACGTAGTTAACATTGCGTCCGTTGATGATTTGCGCATGGTTCATCAGCTCTGGCAAAGCGATTACGACAGCCAGCGACGTATCCTTCAAGAGCGAAATGAATTGGCTCACAATCGGCGGAACCATCCTTCTGAGAGCCTGCGGAAGGACAACATGCCACAGTGTCTGGACATAATTCAGACCTGAGGAACGTGCAGCTTCAATCTGTCCTTTTTCGACCGAAGTTAAACCGCTTCGCACAATTTCCGATAACATCGCTGCTTCGAAAATAACCAACGCCAAAACAGCAGCCCAAAACTTGTCCAGCTTGATTCCCACTTCCGGGAGAGCAAAATACGTAAAGAAAATAATCAACAAGAGCGGCAAATTACGAATCAGCTCTACGATTGTCCCGAGAACTTGTGAGACTCCGGGAATTTTTGCGTAACGCAAAACCCCTACGATAATCGCAATCGTAAAACTGAAGACAATTGACAAGAAAGCGACCTGCAAAGTGACCAAAAAGCCTTCGAGCAGGAAGGTCAAATGACTGGGCGCATATGCTCCGGTAAAGTCCATGATGTCCCCTCCTCCTTAGCGGCTTCCAGCCAAGCGTCGCTCCAAATAACTGACGAACGCGCTCAACGGAAGGGTCAGAATCAGATAGAAAACAGCTACAAAGATGTACACATCAAAGGTAACAAACGTATCAGCGGCAATCAGATCTCCATAGTACATCAGGTCAAGACCTGCAATCACACCTAATACCGAGGAGTTTTTTACGAGATTGATAAACTGGTTGCCCATCGGCGGGATCACGACCTTGATCGCTTGTGGCAAAATAATATAGCGCATCGTTTGTCCGTACGTCAATCCCGAGGAACGAGCGGCTTCTGTCTGTCCTTTTGGAATCGCCTGAATGCCTGCGCGGATCGTCTCTGCGATAAATGCTGCGGTATACACTGTCAAGCCAAGCGTACCTGCAATAAAAGGCTCCAGTATGATACCAATGGCCGGCAAGCCCACAAAAAAGAGGAAAACGACGAGAATCAACGGGATATTACGCACAAACTCGATGTATGCCGTAGCGATCCACTTGAGTGGTCGAATCGGAGAAATCCGAAAGATCGCAAAGAGCGTCCCCAGTACAAAGCTCCCAACGAGAGCAAGCAGGCTCGCCTGCAAGGTGTTCCAAAAGCCTTTGAGATACATATCCATGTGATCAAACAAGATAGAAAAATCGATCATCTCTTATGCGATCCTCCTTGTGTGCAAAATTCTGTTAGGAATATAAGGGAATGAGCGGCAGAGTAAACCGCTCATTCTTTATGGAGTCGAACCGCATTATTTTTTAGGTTTTGTTCCGATCCATTTTTCGTAAATCTTGTCGTATTCACCGTTTTCTTTCATTTCTTTCAGCAGATCGTTCACGGTTTTCACGAATTCAGCGTCACCCTTGCTGATTGCAATACCGTATGGCTCTTCCGTGAAGGTCTCTTCTGTTACACGGTAGTTCGGATCTTGCTTCGCCATGCCGTACAGGAGAGCGTTATCAGTTGTCAGCGCGTCACCTTGACCAGCTTTGAGTGCTGTGAAGGCTTCCGCGTAGTTTTCGAATTCCAGTACTTCTACGTCAGGAGCACTCGCTCTGATGTTTTTCGCAGAAGTAGATCCTTTTGCGGTCACGATTTTCATGCCTTTTTGCATGTCTTTCAGACCGTTGATTGGGCTGTCCTTTTTCACCAAGAAAGATTGACCTGCCAGGAAGTACACATCAGAGAAGTCTACTTCTTTTTTACGGTCTTCTGTAATGGTCATCGTTGCGATGATCGCGTCAATTTCTCCGTTTTTCAGCATCGGAATACGCGTTTTGGAGGTTACTTCCTTCAGCTCAATTTTGTTTTCGTCCCCGAGTACTTTCTTTGCGATCGCTTTCGCAATATCGATATCGAAGCCTTCTACATTTCCGGTTGCCGGGTCTTTCAAGCCGAACAAATTCAGGTCGTACTTCACTCCGACTACGAATTTGTCTCTTTCTTTGATTTTTGCCAATGTGCCTGTACCTGCTGTAGCTGGTGTACCTTTTGCGCCGCCTTCTGTTGTACTACCTCCACCACAGCCTGCCAACGCAGTTGCGCTCAGCATCAGAACGAGACCCATACCTGCTACCTTTTTCCACAGCTTGTTTGCTTTCATCTGAATACCCCTTTTCTCTATTGTTTTCTTTTTTTAGTGATTCAAAATCCGACTCAAGAACAAACGCGCACGTTCTTCACGCGGACTTGCGAAAAACTCCTCTGGTGTCGAATCTTCGAGAATCGTGCCCTGATCCATAAACACGATGCGATCTGCGACTTCGCGGGCGAAGCCCATTTCATGCGTCACGACCACCATCGTCATGCCTTCCTTCGCCAGCTTCTTCATGACATCGAGCACTTCTCCGATTGTCTCGGGGTCCAGTGCAGAGGTCGGCTCGTCAAACAGCATGATTTTTGGTCGCATGGCCAGTCCACGCGCAATTGCTACTCGTTGCTGTTGACCGCCAGATAGTTGCGTTGGGAACATTTCCGCCTTTTCCGGAATCCCTACCTTTTCCAAATAGTAGAGAGCCGTTTCTTCGGCTTCCTTCTGCGATACGCCCAGTACCTTGGTTGGTGCCAGCGTAATGTTTTGCAGTACGGTCTTATGCGGGTATAGATTGAAGTGCTGGAACACCATGCCGATGTCCCGACGCAGCTTGTTGATATCGGTGTTTTTATCGTTCACTTTCACCCCGTCTACCACCAGCTCTCCGTCTGTAACCGTTTCCAATCTGTTGATACAGCGAACCATCGTGCTTTTACCCGATCCTGACGGGCCAATGACCACGACGACTTCTCCCTGGTTGATATGCAGGTTGATGTTCTTGAGGACATGAAAGTTTCCGTAATGTTTATTTACTTGATGAAAACTAATCAACCTTAAATCCCCCTTGCTCTATGTCTTATTTTGTATACTAATGTCGAACTACTCAAAACTACTGAAAAAGACAAAGAAAAGTTTTTCTGTTTAAAATTTTCTAATAACACACAATAAAAAAACGAAGTGAACCTCCCAGGCAAATGGGAGCCAATATATTATGTAAGACCTGAATGGAGGCCGGCCTATGAAAGAGGAAAATGTAAAGCCTTGGCTCATCCGGATGCGCCAAGGAGAGGAAGAAGCTTTTCAAGAAGTCTATCGAGCAACTCGCACGTACGCCTACAATCTGATCTATTTTCTGGCGCCACACAAACAGGATGTAGACGACATGATGAGTGAAGTGTACGTGGAGTTGATTCGAAGCATCCACAGGTACGATGTGGAGCAGCCCTTTATCCCATGGTTCAACGGCTTGATTGTGCGGCAGGTTCGCAACTGGAATCGGAGCATTTGGAGAAGATTCCGCCTGCTGGAGCGGGTAAAGGAAAAAGGCTACGAAGCACCTGTTGCAGGTATGGAGGATAAGCTGGGGGCAATCAGTGATGAGCTGGAAGTCATTCCTGCCGTAGAGAAATTATCCTTCAAGCTCAAGGAAATCGTCGTACTGCGTTACTATCAGAACTGTTCCTTGGAGGAAATTGCTGCGATTCTTCAAATCCCGCTCGGAACGGTGAAATCGAGACATCACTTGGCGATGAAAAAGTTGAGAGAGCATTTTGAGCATCGAATCAATCCTGAGGAGGCATCTTTTCATGTTCATTGAAAAAAAGCTGAGAAATGAGTATGAGTTGGCAGCAGGGAAGGTCCACATTGATCCTGCATTGGATAGCAAAATCGAACGATTAGCCAAAAAGGAGTTCGCTGGCAAGCGGCGTTTGCACAAAGGGATGCGCTTTCGCCCAAAGCTGGTACATGTTGCAGCTGCTTTCGCCCTGACTACTGGTTTTGGTTATGCGACACACAGCTTGTTGTACAAAATTGATGAAGGCTCTGTCCAAATGGAAGTTCAAGCAAGTAAGGATTTTACATTGACACAAATAACCCCTAAAGAAATACGTCTGGAATTGGCAAACGTTGAGAACAAACTGGCAACAGGCGAAACTGCCCTTGTCTACTTCGCAGCGCTTGAAAAAGAGAAGCACCCTCTCTTTCAACAAAACCCCATGATCGGCATCGAAAAGCCGGATGTGGTGAAAGATTGGAAAGCATGGACTGCCGTCCTCAGTGAAGAAGCTTCTCTCTCACATGCCTTGCCACACCAGCTTCCTGACAGCTTTTCCTTCCTTGAAGGCAAACAGGGTACCCCATACGGTGTCATGATGGGTCAAGAAGGACAGCAGTGGCTGCATGAGCTTCAAGAAGAAAGCAAGGAAACAGGCAAAAATGTCGTATGGAAAGTCGTTCCACAAGCGACTTCTCCTATCGAAGCGTATACCAGTCTGTATGAGAACGAGCAAAAAGAACGTATCTTTGTTACGGTAGAGAAATTCCCGAAAGAACAGCTAGATGTACAATTGAGCACACCAGAAACAACGAAATACGATGCAGTAACTGTCAGCGGAAAAAAAGCGCATTACACGAAAAACGACCAGTTCTTGTTTAGTGAATCCGGTCAGTATCAAGAGCTGTCTTGGTTGGATCAAGATGGAGAGCAACCGATTATGTATCGTATAGCTACCGATTCGCCAACCGTTTCCAAAGAAATGCTGGTCCAGGCTGCAAAAGCAAGCCAGCAGTAACAATATGAAAAAAGATAAACCAGTTCAACGCTCTTTATGCGATGACTGGTTTTTCCCTTTTAAACTATTACGCATTCAGATCATACAGTCCTGGACTGTGCTCATTTGGCTGTTCCGGCATGATAGGAACCGGGAAGCCCTCAGGTGGGGGAATTACTTCCAGACTGCCGCCATTTCTACTCGGCGACTGTCCGTTGAAGATTTCTCCAATACGAGTGTTATCCAATCGGAAATTGAATTGAGCATTGTGGAAGCCCATTTCTACATACTTGCGGCACTCAGGATACTTGTTTATGTCGTAGTTGGGGATAGGGAACAGCTTGCCCCAGTTCACGCCTAATGTCTCCAATGCCTTTGCGAAGGCGTTTTGATGGGCGTTATCCCGAACGATTAGGAAAGCAAGCGTTTCACGGAATGTTTTGTTCGAGCTCATTTCGTAAATGCGTGACTTTTGCAGGACACCGGTTGATTCCAGCACCAGGTTGTCGAGAAGATCACTTATCAAATTGCCATGATTATACACATAATTCCCCATCCATGGATTTCCTGCTGCATCGACGGGTAAGGAGCTTTGCGCACCCACGATAAAATGGTGCGGGTTCGCGTGCTTGACTGCCTCATCAAGCGGTGCTCCGTCAACCCCCGCATTACCGGGAACCTCTTCACCACTCCCCGTCAGCAATTGATTAATCGTGTGCTGTACAAGCTCCACGTGCGCTATTTCTTCCAAAAAAACACCCCGTAGCAAATCACGATACGGAATGGCATTCCCACGGAAGTTGTTAGCCTGGAAAAAATATTGCATCATGGTGCGCATTTCTCCAAAACGACCACCCAAAATCTCCTGGATGACTTTAGCTGCCGCCAGGTCTGGTTTATCTGGAACAATCATGTTAATCAAATCTTCCTTGTAAAAGTACAAAAGGCATGACCTCCCACCAAAGTAGAATGCTACGTTTTAGTTTGGATGATGACGATCTACTTTAACCGGAAAGAGCAAGAAAACGGTACTTGAATAAACCCGACTACTTTGTAAAACAGTAAGCACCATATGATCAAGGGCTATTTTTTTCACACTGTCAATAAAGGAGAATAAAAATGACTCGATTTTTAATCAAGATGGCTGTTAACGGCATTATTGTTGTCGCCTGTTTATGGTGGTTTGCAAATGCCCCCTGGACATCCGCTATTTTAACGGCACTCGGCTTGACCGTCATTGCTTATCTGATTGGCGATCAATTGATATTGCGTGCAACCAATAATGTTACGGCCACGATTGCAGATGCAGTGATCGCTGCTATTTACTTATGGGCAGTTGCCAGATGGCTGGATTGGCCATTAAGTTTTGGGGAGTTAATCATTACGGTAGCCCTTTTAGGTGTGGCAGAACTTGTGTACCATCGCTTTTTGGGTATATACGATCATAATCGTATCCAGAAAGAACCCGGTAAATAATTCTCCTCTTCCTTTGAGGGGATATATCCTGTCCCTCATGTAAATCTTATCTTTGGGTTACATCACAAAGTTAGGAGAACCCGAATGGATATCAAAACTCTACTGAGTACTGGGAGGACATTAATGGGTATTTTATCAGGCAATCCGCAAAATGAACCTATGCATTATGGCGAGGTTTTTGGAGTATGGATGTACCTTTCAACAACAAAGGGCTTGCTTTCTAGTTATCAAACAGCGCTCAACCATACTGGTGATCATGATCTGAAAAGCTTCCTTGAAGACATTACGCGAGGCATGAAACAAGAAGTGGAACAGCTGGATGAATTGCTCAAAGTGAATGGGATTGGATTGCCACCAGCGCCACCGGATCGCCCTGTAGCGAATCTAGAAAGCATTCCGGCTGGTGCTCGTATGAATGACCCAGAGATCGCTGCCGGTGTTACAAGAGACATTGCAGCCGGATTGGTTGCCTGCAGTCAAATCATGGCTCAATCCATCCGAGAAGATATCGCGATGCTTTTTGGTCAGTACCATGCTGCAAAAGCCCAATTTGGCCTCAGATTGCTCCGCATTTCAAAAGAAAAAGGCTGGTTGGTTCCGCCGCCTCTTCATATGCAAACGCCAGAACTTGTCCATGCCTAAACTTGGTGATAAGCACTGCCTGATTGGCAGTGCTTATCGCTTTTCACCTATTTGGGACTGGGGGATACGCGATTGAAAAAAACAATGATCGGTGCCTTTCTTTTTGGAGTAGGTATCATTGGTATGCTAGATGGCATTATCTTTCACCAAATTTTACAGTGGCATAGTGTAGACATGTACGGAGATCGACACCATCAGATCATGAGTGACGGTTTCTTCCATTTATTCGTGACGGTCATTATTTTCATTTCGGGCATTCTTCTGTGGAAAAGCAACCCTGTAGGGACTGCGTATTATTTCTGGAGTAGTTTTTTCCTCGGAGCTGGTACATTTAACTTGATGGAAGGAATTGTTAACCACCATCTCCTGCAAATTCATCACGTCAAGCCGGGTCCATCTCAATTCTTATACGATATCTCTTATGATGTATTCGCACTTCTGCTGATTGGGATCGGATGGCTACTATATAGGCGTACAAAATCGAAATAAACCATTCCATTTTGTCGATTAATGAGTAGCGTGCTCGTACAATTTCTGCGCGAACTCCTCCATCAATTCCCGCTTGGCCAACAGCTTAACCATTCGTTGAGGCAAGCCCTCTACTCCATAAAAAGCACCTGCCAATTGACCGTAGACAGCTCCCGTCGTATCCGCATCATCCCCGAGATTTACCGCTAGGAACAGGCCTTCTTCGAAAGAACTACTGGAATAAAATGCCCAAAGCGCCGCTTCAAGCGAATCGACGACATACCCCGACCCTTTGATCTCTTTTTTCGTTTTCCCTTTATAGGAACCATTTGCGACTCGGGCGATATCAGGATCAAGCGGTTGCTTTTCCCATACACCGGCTACTGGAGAAAACGAATCAGTGAGCAACTCCTCTTTCGAAATACCCTGTAGAGCCCCCAGAAGTAATGCCCCTAGAAAACGACAGCCATCTACTGCCTTTGCCGTCGCGTGTGTGGTGCGAGAACTTTGCGCACAGTAATCAATGGCGAGCTCTGGTTGTTTGGCATAATAGAGTGCAACTGGTGCTAGCCTCATAATCGAGCCATTCCCTGCCGACATCGGATGATCCGATCCGCTGAATGGATTTTTTGTCTGCTCAAAACGCCACAGCGCTTCTTTGGTGATATTCCCGATATCGAAGCAGTGATCCTTGCAGCTCATATAACCCTCTCGAAACCAGGCTACATATCGGTTCATCTGATCAACCGGATCGAAGCCGTTCTGCGTAATCAAGCTCTCAGCCAGGCACAACGCCATCGACGTATCATCCGTCCATTCTCCCGGCTTTAAATCGAACGGTCCTCCGCCGACCATTTCTGTAAGTGGCTGGAAGGTATCCGGTTTGCGAAATTCTAAAGTAGTGCCGAGTGCATCTCCAACGGCTAATCCTAGCAAACTCCCAGCATATCGGTCACGCAGTTCCACGCCTATCCACACCCTTTTTTCAGAATTATCTGTTCATATCAAACAAAGCATCTGGCAATAACATTTTGACCGACAAATTGTTCGCTCAATTCATCTGTCGCTACCTTTTCTTCTGTGCTCGCAAGTGTGATAATCTGCGGCAAAACCAGCTTGTAACGGTCCTCCATCACGGTTTCAAGAACGTACTGTTCCACTTCGTCCCACAAAAGAATTCCTGCTAAAATTCTGGTCTCCACACAGATCCCCTCCATTTTTTTCTCTTTTGAATATGTACGAAAGACGGGTACAATGACCCGCCTTCTAGTGCCTTACATAATGTGTAATGTGTATACTTACTGCTCTTTTTTCAGGCGTGCATCCAGAACAAAGTTGCCGAATGGCAGTAATGAAGCGATAAAAGCCCCGATCACTTTCAAGAAGGACCACTTATTGGTTATTGTAACATGTGCCAGCGCCAAAATATACAGGACAAAAAACAATCCATGAAGCGAACCGGCAATTTTAACTGCAGCCGGGTAATCCATAAAATACTTAAGCGGCATAGCAATCCCGAGAAGTACCAAATACGAGACGCCTTCGATCAGGCCGATGAGACGGAAGCGTCCGAGGGCAGAGTTCATCATGTGCGGGTACCATCCTTGCCATTGAAATTACCACTATTATAAACGAAAAACTATCATAATGTTGAAAATAGTCCAATGTTCATAATAAATTCAAAATCAACGGCCCCAGGCTTCTTCTCGGATGCGTTCCATCCAACGCATCTCTGCGTGCAAATGCTCAACGGCACCGATCAGAATCGCTCGTGCTCCCCAGCTAAGCCTCTCTCTTTTTTCCTCCTGGATCGATTCCAACAATCCAGCTAATCGTCTTACCTTCTGGATATTAGCTTCCAAGGCCTCATCCATTTTTTGTGGATCACCGTACGAAGCAAAAGTCAGAGCCGCGTAAATCGGATTGGTCAGCTGCATCGGTTTTTGTAGTTCTTCCAAGAGAAGCTGTTGGAATTGCTCTTCGCCTTTTGGTGTGATCCCATACATCTTCTTATCTGGGCGGCTAGTCTCACGAATGACTTCTTTGACCTCAATCATCCCGCTCTTTTCCAGTTGGTCGAAGGCATAGTAGAGGGAGCCCTTGGCATATTTCATGTAACAATCCATTCCCCTAGCCTTCACCTGCTGCTGAACCTCATAGGGATGCTTTTCCCCTTCCATCAGCAATCCCAGAACAAGCAATTTTAGACTCATGACGATTCTCCTCTATCCGCGTTCCGGTTTCGGTGCGGTAGGTGATTTCCCCAATGCCCGATCATTTCCCATCAGCAAAATGCATACGAGAGCAAGTACAGCAGGAACGAGCGCCCACATAAACGTATTCGCAATCGAAGAAGCAAGAATATCAATCATTTTATCCAAAATAGGAGCCGGAATGGATTCGCGCGCTTCTGGTGTCAAAATCGCTCGTGGGTCTGTAATGGCATTCGTCATCCCTTGACCCCCGAAGGCAGAGAACAAGCCGTTTTCAAACGAGTTGCGTTGCAAGATCCCAAATACGGTGATCCCCAATGTCATCCCCAATGAACGGGAGAAAGAGTTCGTCGAGCTGGCCGATCCTCTTTGACGCATATCAAAGCCATGAATGGCTGAAATTCCCAAGGTGGAGAAAGAGAAGCCCACGCCAAACCCTGCAATCACCATATAAAGTGTAACGATTGAACGAGAAATCTCAGGCGTCAGTGTACTCAAAAGAAAAATACCTGGGATGAAAAAGACTGCGGACAGAAGCATAATATTGCGGAAGCTGGTCTTCGTCGTCAGAAATCCACCTAGCTGGCTTCCAGCAACCGAGCCGAGCATCATCGGTGTCAACAGTAATCCGGCATTCGTCGCTGACCCGCCATAGACCCCTTGGATAAAAATCGGCAGGTAAACTGTAGAGATAATGAAAGCAGCTCCATACAACAATGCAACCGCATTTGTCGTGGCAAATAACCGCTTCTTGAACATGGAGAACGAAATAATCGGATCAGATGCCCGCTTTTCGATAAATAGAAAAATCACAAACAACAAGAAAAAGGAAGAGAACAATCCAATAATCTGCATCGAATCCCACGCGTATTGATTGCCGCCCAGCTCAAGTGCAAACATCAGACTCACTACCGCACCGACCAGCGTAATCGCTCCCCACCAGTCAATGCTCTGCTTGCGGTATTCCAGCGACTCCTTGTAATACATCGAGATCAACCAGAGGGAAACAGCACCAATCGGTACATTGATGTAAAAGATCCAATGCCAGCTGACATATTCGGTAATATACGCACCGAGCAAAGGTCCCAATACGCTGGACGTACCGAATACAGCTCCGAAAAGTCCCGTCATCTTACCACGCTTCTCCGGAGGGAATACGTCAAAAATAATCGTGAAGGCAATCGGCATCAGCGCTCCACCGCCAATCCCTTGAATCGCCCGATAAATGCTCAACTCAACGATGCTGTTTGCCGTCCCACATAAAATAGATCCTAACAAAAATACGATGAGACCAAATACGTAAAAACGTTTTCGCCCATACATATCGGAGAGTTTACCGAATATCGGCATCCCCGCCATCGTAGCGACCATGTACGCTGATGTCACCCAAACAAACTTATCCATGCCGCCCATCTCACCGACAATCGTACCCATAGCCGTCGCGACAATGGTATTGTCCATGGAAGCCATCAGGAGACCTAGCAATAGCCCCGCTAACACCATATTCACTTTACTTTCTCTTGCAATCATTGCTTCGCCCTCCTGGGTGGTTAAATCAAAGTACTATACGTTATTATATTCAAATTTGACTACATATCAAAAAGAAATGCTCCTTTTTCTCGGAGCATTTTTTTCGGTTTATTATCGCCCGAACGGTGATGGGCTAAAGGGGGATGGCTGCTGGGCTTGATTGCCCTTCCACATTTTATACGCCGCTTCCGACATCGGTTCTACAGTCGGCTTGATCTCTCCAGTGAATGGATTCTTATTATAGGGCAGGTTAAACGTCCGTGTCCCGTCGCTCTTACGCATCAAAGAACCATCCGACAGCTCCACCCAACTACTTCCTGGTCCTCCATCGTCTACAACATAGAGGCCGTTATCATCCCAAGCCGGATACGTTGGCACATTTTTTACCGGAGGGCGCGTAGTCTGTTTCTTGACTGGTTTTGTTGAGGTTTTCGTCTTTTGTGTTTTCTTCTTCGGTGTGCTCGTTTTAGCAACTGCTACCGCTTTTGTTTTTGTCTTCAATTCGCTTTGTTTTTGCGCCGACGCTGGGGTAGGTGCTGATACAGCTACAGGTTTTTCAACCGGATAGGCGGAAACGTTAGCAGCGCGCGGGCCTTGATTAGCCAAATCCATAGCAGGCTTGGCAGTACCTGCTTTTTGTGAGACAGATGCTGTTTTTGTATCCGTTCGTCCATCTGTTTTTACCGCGTGAATTAATGTCGGCCACAAATAGGCGTTAAAGCCTAGTAAAGCGACCATCGAAGCAATACCTACGATTTTTTTCATAATAACGGCTCCTATGACTGAGTGATTAGGAAATAGAGTAATGACTTCTGGCCTATATCAAAATTTTAGTCGATTGGAAGAAAAAAGAAAACACCTTACATAAACAAACTCCTTCTCATGTTAGTTTTGAGAAGGAGTTCGTTTTGTAGGAGTTTCACTCACCTGGATTTTACTTTCCCTCATTCAAACATCTAAGCGATATCCATATCGCGGAATCGTCGTGATTTGCTGCCCGTAGTGCCGAAGCTTTTTCCTTAATCGATACACGAGCGCATTGACTTCCACCTGTCCGACATCTGGGACGTTACCCTCATAGAGCATTCGTTCTGGCCAAACGGTCAACATAATTTCTTCAAAACTAACGGCCTTGTTCGCCTTTTGGTAGAGAAGCTTCAGCAAATCCATGTCTTTTCCGGTTAAAGGAAGTCTTGTTCGGTCGATACGAACTTCTCGTCTCTCCAAATGAATTTCCAAACCTGGCAAAAGCGACGCATTCTTCGGCTGCGTGAAAGGGAGCTCTACCGTATCATCCAGTCTATTGACCTCTCGTAAAAAGACGAGCTCAGCTACCCCTTTTGACAAGCTTATTTGATCCCCGTGACAAAGAATGTGAGAGGAGTAATGAAGCGGGGTCCCGTTTACCTCTGTGCCATGCTTGCTTTCCAAATCGATAATTTTGTAATCGTTCCCGATCCTTTGAAAGGCTGCATGCATTCTCGAAATGTACGGACTGGAAAAGGTAATGTCCAGTTGAAAACTAGTCCCCCTGCGCCCGATTGTACAGCGATCCTTCGTGAGATATTTGCGCGTGGCAACTTGGCTAGGGTCCCCTTTTTTTACAAGTAAGTATGCACCATTATCTATCATCTGGTGATCACCTCACGTGTTGATCGATTACGGTTTTGCAGCCGTCAGTGCGTCAACAACAATCTTGGTAGCTTCAGCAATGAGCGCATCATCATAAGTAGCATCCTGCTTATCTCTGCTAGACAGCACGGCAATGACAATCGGCTTTTTATTCGGTGGCCATATGATCCCTATATCGTTTCGCGTTCCGTAGCTCGCCGCTCCCGTCTTATCTCCGACCTTCCAATCTTTGGGGACACCCGCTCGAATCAGCTTGGCTCCCGTCGTGTTGCCTTGCAGCCACTCGATAAGAATCTTCTGCTTGTCAGACGACAGCGCATTCCCTACCGTATAGGCTCGGAGGCTCGTTGCAAGTGCTTTCGGTGTACTTGTATCGCGAAGATCTTCTGGCTTAGCCTCATTCAATTCCGTCTCATAGCGCTCGGATTTCGTAACACCATCACCAATCTGTCTCAGAGCTGATTCAAAGCCTTTCGGGCCACCCAATTCTTTGAACAACAGATTTCCGGCTGTGTTGTCGCTATAGCGAACTGCGGCGTCTGCAACCTCTCGAAGAGTCATCCCGGTCGCTACGTGTTTTTCTGTGATCGGTGAATAAGTAACGAGGTCGTCCTTGGTGTAGGTGATGACTTTGTCGAGCTCTTCCAATGGTTTCTGATGCAAGACTGCACCTGCGGCTAAAGCCTTGTACGTAGAGGCAAAAGCGAATCGTTCATCTTCGCGATAAGCAACTGCCAAATCTGTTTCGGTGTCGATCGCATATACTCCGAGCCTCGCACCAAACTGTTTTTCCAGTGCAGCGAACTTTATATCCATTGCAGATGCGGACGTTTCCGTTTTTGCGACAGGCGTTTCAGCAGAAGAGCAACCAGCAAGCGTGAGAAGCGTGAGAAATATTGTTTTCACTGTGAATCCAAACAGTCTCGATGTGTAAACTTTCATGGATGACAAACCTCTTTCTTGGAAAATTAGTTGAAATACTACGTATGTAATACTGTACTACATTTGTAATCAATTGAATTTACAACAATATTACACGCGTAATCCATTAGTGTCAATCTCCTTTTTCTTGCAAAGCTTTTGAAAAAAAAGACGCCCTTTCAAGCAAACTGGATAACCGGAAATGGCTTTTCCAAGTCAGCTTGAAAGGGCGCACTTTATTTTTGGTGAGGATCGGTCGATGATTGTTTCGCATCCAATATGGAACGTAGCTCCTGAATCTCCTCGTCCGATAAGGATTCCTTCTGAATGAACTGAACAAGCATTGATTTTAGAGCCCCGCTGTAAATCCGCTGTAGAAATGACTGTGCCTCAGCGTGCTGGCATTCGTTTTGGGAGTACAACGGATAAAATGTATAGACTCTTTGGTTTTGATTGACGCCAACAGCATTTTTTTGAACCAAACGATTCAAAAGAGTGCGTACTGTTTTTGGGTTCCAATCTGTTTGACCTTGCAAGGAGGAAATGATTTCGTTGGCCGTCAGCGGCGATTTTTCCCATAGTACGTTCATGACTCGCCATTCCGCTTCAGAAATACTTGGCATGGATGTAGACACTGAAGTCTCCCCCTTTCGAAAATAATGACTGTAGGCGCAAAGGCTAGTAGAGACCTTTGGCTTTCAAAATAGACAAGGTTATTTCTGCTGCTTTAGGTCCATTCGCGTCGTCTTCGTTTTGTATATTGGTAGCAAAGAAGTAGGTGCCTTCCTCGTTCTCTACATACCCGACAAACCAACCGTTGACATCTTTTTGATTGACGGTGCCCGTACCTGTTTTCCCGGAAAGAATCGAGCCCGCCTTTTTCGATAACCGGATAGAGTCTTTCACTGTCTGGATATTGTTTTCTTGAAAGCCAAACTCATTCATATAGAACGCTTTTAGTAATTGTACCTGCTCCACCGGAGAAATCTTCAAGGAAGATTCTATCCAATATTCGCCGATTCCACCAGATGTATTGGAGTTCCCGTAGTTCAATTGTTCCAGAAAAGATTGAATCATATCCGGGGAGATGTTCTTATCCATCTCTTTGAAATACCAGGTCGTGGAGTTTCGCATCGCTGTAAATAGATCTTGATCCCGGTTCCACTGCTCATATGGATAGTGGATTCCATCCCATTTTAGCAGGGAATCTTCTCTCGAAATCACACCGGTCTCCAGACCAAACAAGGAGAGAAAAATCTTGTAGGTAGAGTTGGGTGAAACTCGTTGAGTACTTCCTGCCTCGTTATAAATCCGATACTGGTCTGCTTTCAAATCATATAAGACAAAACTGCCTTCAAAGCCTCGGAAATAGTTGTCCAAATCCTCGTAAATGGTTCGATCATCTTGAAAATGATAGCGGCTGCGATCGTCGGCTAAAGCAGAGCCAACAAGAACCTGACTGGCAACCAATACGACCACCATGGAAAAAATGACTGTGCTTTTCAACTGCAACAGCTTTGATTCTGCCTTGTGGGACGCGATTTTCTCGATTCGTTTTTTAACTGCCTTCTTGGAACCGTTTAGCTGATTGGCAAAAACGACATTCCCGGCTCCACTTTCTTGATCCAAAAACTTAATGATGGTATGACCATATTCCAAGTAATTTCGCTTGTCTAAAAAGTTCAATACAGCTACATCACAAGCAATTTCACGGTCCACCCTCATTTCCCGAAAAGCCAGCCAAACCAATGGATGGAACCAATATAAAAGCTGATACACGACGGTCACATAGTTCATGAAGATATCATGGTTTTTTTGGTGCATCAGTTCATGCAAAAAGATATACTTCATTTCGTTGATCGACAGCCATTCATCAAAATGACTGGGAAGGACAACATACGTCTTAAAAACGCCAAACGTCATCGGAGATTTGACCTGATTGGATTCAGCTAGCACGATATGCCGCGTTATTTTAACATCCTTCTTGCATTGTTCAAACAGATCGATGACTTCTTGATTGGTGATCACAGATGCTGTCCGCTTGATCTGCTGGATTTTTAACCAGGCTGATATCGTGATCGAAGCACAAACGATCATCCCGACTACCCATATGCTGACGAAAATCGTAGAAAGGGAGTCTGGTGTATAGCGACTTACCGACAACGATAAATCCTGTACCCAATTCGCATTTTCAAACGTAGGAGCTTGTGCAGCGAACGTCGAACTGCCAGCTTCATTACGCTGTATCATCCCTGAAGCAAAAATATCTCCAAAATCAAAAAAGGATTTCGGGATGAAAACTGGCGTCAAAGCGACCAACAAGAGAAACCACAAATTGTACTTCCATTTAGCTGACAAGTGGGAGCGAAATACTTTTCGAATCAAGAAAATTAGCGTGATCGTGCAGGAAGAAACGATCACGCTTATCAGCACATGATTGACAAACATGCTTCCTGTCTCCCTCCTTACTTATCCAGGATAATCTAGATAAAAATAGAATCCGTATCAATTCTGAGCAGCAGGAACGCTCTGCAACCTGACAGGATTCTTCACGTCGATTCGCACAATTAGCTTCATTATGTCAAAAACGCGATCACGATACAAGCTATCGTCAATTGTAGAAAAAGGAAAACACCTTCTCTACAAAGGGAAGAAGGTGTTTCCTAACCTGATTTAGTTTGTTTTCAAAACATCGTGATCGACGTAACGTTCGCCATTCATTTCGCTGATAACATTGATTGCAACCTTGGCGCCATCACCAGATGTAATAATCGTATGTACGCTTACTCCCGCGCACGTACCTGCTGCCCAAATTCCTTCAATGTTCGTCTTCCCTTGTGCATCGACATCGACAACGGTTTTGATCCGTGGCTCTGAGCCTTCTTTGGTTTTTACCCCAATCGCTTCTGCCAAAGTCACGAGCGCTCCTGTTGCAAGTATCACATGCTTTGCCTCAAAGCTGCCTTTTTCCGCTGTCTCTACGAGCAATCCTTGCTCTGTTTTGGTAATGTTGCTAACTTGATCGGCTACCAGCTCCGCACCGAATTTCGCTGCTTGCTTTTTACCGATCTCAATGAGATCTGGGCCGGAGATTTCCATGATGCCGTAGTGATTTTCCATCCACGCGCGCTTGGTCATGCTTTTGTCATTATCAATCAGCAACGTCTTCTTCCCTGCTTTTGCAGCAAACAACGCTGCACTACCTCCTGCCGGGCCTGCTCCAATAATTACGATATCAAACAAAGAAATCTCTCCCTTCCAAAATAACTTTCATAACATAATTATATACTAAGTATGGTAAACGTGGCAATATCTTTGATAAGTTTATGCTGTATATAAGAAAAATATTTATTATGATAAGGGTAAGAGAATGAAGTTTCAGATAAAGAACATGATCTAAGGAGTGAATCCTATCGAACTTCGAATAGGCTTTGTAATCGGGGAAAAATTGGATTTGAAAAGAATCGACGAGATTTTATACACCCATGAAAACAAACAAGCTGCATCTTGTAAGGTCGTATTAGACTATATGGAGATGGACCCAGAGATTTTTTTAGATCGTTCCTTCTCTTCCACATGTCCAGTCCCTATTAAAGATCCCGATCTCCTTGAAGCTGAACTTTCCCAGTTGTATGATTTTGTATGGGTTGAAGTATTAGGCAGTATTGAGCGGCATGGCCACCCTTGCGTTACGATCTCAGATACAAAATATGAAGGAAAGCTAATCCATACGTTAGACAAAAGAATGTTCATCTTTTTACGAGACATCATCAGTGACGATCAAGGAATACAACTTCTTAGGAAAATCTGCCACCTCCCAAAACCATTACAATGGCTCGTCCTCCCAAAAACAGACGGAAAAACTCCACCCCCAGACTATATTCTTGACGAGATGGAGCAATGGGTTCGCAAGTTGATTGCATTCAAGATAGATGAATGAACAGGGAAAGGGCAATCTCAAACGTCTTGTAACCGGACAATGGGATAGCCCTCCCTCTTCTTTTACGAAGATCGCGTAATCCAGAAACGACGAATGACCAATCCGTCGTCATCTGTACATTCTGCCTCAAAAACGCCCCCGTTCTTCCGAATCGTTTTCTCCGAAGCAACATTATCATAGTCGCAAATCACCAATACTTCGTTTATACCCAACTCGCTCGTAATAGTTATGGCTTGCGCTAAAATTTCCGTCGCATATCCTTTGCGTCTCTCAGATGGCCGGATTCCATATCCGATGTGCCCGCTGTTTTTTCGTAGACGCTCGTTGAGACGATGCCGAATATTCACCGCCCCCACTATGCGTCGCTCCTCATTCACAAGCCAATACGTCGAATGAGGAACATAGCCATCCGGAAGATTTTCCTCGTTACTTTCACTCTCCAGAAATTCCAGATACGCAGGAAAATCATAGGGCTCCCGATCCACCACCCACGGTACGATAGGCTCTCCACTTTCTTTCCACTCTTCGTAAAAGGAAATATACTCTGCTTGAAGCTCTGCACAAGGCTTCATTAAATACAATTGCCCAGCCATCGACTTCACTCCCCTTGCACATTTTGGCGTAAAATTCTTTCTATTATAGCTGCAAGAAGAGAGTGTTACCAGTTTTCACCTTCTTGAATTACTTCCATTGGTTGACGAAAAGCCGCGTAGGAAGAGGCGCATTTCCAGTCCAAGCGCCTCAGGAGCCCAACTCAGCTTCGGAAAAAATGGCGGGGAATTTCAGCTTCACTTATGGAATACTTCCTCGAAACTTCAACGTTTGAAGCGCTCCCGCCATTTTTTCCGAAGCGGACAGTCCCCACCCCTTGCGGGGCGTAGGCCGAAGCGTAGACTGGAAATGCGCTTCTTCCCTCCACGACAGCTACAAATAAAAAAAAACGTGGCACAAGCAATGAATCGCCTGTGCCACGCTCTTAACTGATTAATATTTGTTAAACAACATGATCCAGAGGGAACCTGCAACGATTGTAATTACAATCACAAGTCCAAGAATCAATGTCTGTACGTTGTAGCGTGGTTTTTCTCCTTCGCGGATGTGCATGAAGAAGACCAACTGAATGACGAACTGCAAGACCGCCATTACCAAGATCGCGATCATGGTCGCTGTTTTACTCAAAATCGAGTTCATGACCAGCACGAGTGGGATAATGGTGAGCACGATCGACAGGATAAAACCGATTACGTACTCTTTCATCGATCCGTGACTATGATGTCCGCCATGGTTTTGATGTTGTGCCACCTTACATCACCCCCATCAGGTAAACGACTGTGAAGAGGAAGATCCACACAACGTCAAGGAAGTGCCAGTACAAGCTAAAGTTGGTAATTTTGCGGCGAGTAACCGCAGAGATTCCACGACGCTTCAGCTGGATCATCAACGCAGTCATCCAGAACAGACCAACCGTTACGTGCACTCCGTGTGTACCAACCAGTGTGTAGAAAGCGGACCAGTAGCCGCTAGTCGCCATGGTTGCGCCTTCGCTCATCAAGTGCATAAACTCAGTGACTTCCAACACTACGAAAGACAGTCCCAAAAGACCAGTTACAGCCAGCCAACCAATCAGCTGCTTAACATTGCCTTTGTTCATCGCCAGAACAGCGAGACCGCTGGTAAAGCTACTTGTCAACAAGATAAAGGTTGAAGCAATAACGCCTGGCAGCTGGAACAATTCCTGTCCAGTTGGTCCACCAGCAAAGCTATTCATCATTACCGCATAGGTTGCAAACAATGTACCGAACAACACGCAGTCTGTTACAACGAAAATCCAAAAACCGAGAACCTTAAGTTGCTCATGCTCTTCATGATGGTCGTGGTCGTGGCCGTGACCATGGTCATGATTCGTAGCCATCGTTACACCACCCTCCCCAGTGAAGCCTCAGTGCGACGCACTTCCTCCACCGGTACATAATAATCCGTGTCGTATTGGAAGGAGCGTGCCCACATGCATGCGAATACGCCAATGAATCCAATAACGGCCATCCAAACCCATCCAAATGTGAAACCAAAACCTACCAGGAACCAGAAGTTCGCCATGATAAACGGAATTCCAGAGTTCTTCGGCATATGAATCGGCTCCAGTTTGGCCGGTTGTTCTTTATAGGTGCCATTTGCTTTTGCTTCTTTCGTTGCCCACCAATCATCCATTTCTTTCACTTGTGGAACAACAGCAAAGTTGTAGAACGGTGCAGGTGACGGAATCGACCACTCCAGTGTACGACCATTCCATGGATCGCCTGTCGTGTCGCGCTCACCATGCTTGATGCTGTAAGCGATTTGCCATACTTGGAAGATGAAACCGATACCCATCATGAATGCCCCAACAGTGGATACCAGGTTCAGGTCTGCCCAACCGCGATCCCAACCGTACGTGTAGTAACGGCGAGTCATACCCATGAAACCGAGCGCGTATTGCGGCATAAAGCACACGTAGAAACCAATATTCCAGAACCAGAAGCCCCATTTGCCCAGTTTCTCGTCGAGCTTGAAACCGAACAGTTTTGGCCACCAGTAGTAAATACCAGCCAGGTAACCGAACACTACCCCACCGATCAATACTTGGTGGAAGTGGGCAACCAAGAAGTAACTGTTGTGATACTGATAGTCTGCCGGAGCTACTGCCAGCATTACCCCTGTCGCTCCACCAATTACGAAGCAAGGGATAAAGGCAATGGTCCACAGCATTGGTTGTTTAAAGGATATCCGACCACGGTACATTGTAAACAGCCAGTTAAAGACCTTAACACCGGTCGGGATACCAACAATCATCGTTGATATCGCAAAGAAGGCGATAACACTTGCGCTCGTACCCATTGTGAAGAAGTGGTGAGCCCATGTAAAGAACGATACAACGGCAATGATCATCATCGCCCAAACCATTGATTTGTAGCCGAAAATCTTTTTACGTGAGAACGTAGCCACGATTTCAGAGAAAATACCGAAAGCTGGTACAACTACGATATATACCTCAGGGTGACCCCACATCCAGATGAGGTTGAGGTACATCATCGGATTACCGCCGCCGTCCATTGTGAAGAAATGGGCACCTGCGAAACGGTCAAGGAACAACAGAGCCAATGTTACAGTCAAAATTGGGAAAGCGAAGATAATCATAATGCAGCTGGACAATACGGACCAGCTAAACAATGGCATTTTGGAAAGCTTCATGCCAGGTGCACGCATTTTGAGAATCGTTACGATAAAGTTAATCCCTGTCGCCAAACTACCGATACCGGAGATTTGAATCCCCCAAATATAGAAGTTCTGACCTGGTCCAGGGCTAAAATCATTTTGTGACAGTGGCGGGTAAGACAACCAACCAGCGTCTGGGGAGCCCCCGATTACGAACGAAAGGTTGAACAGCATCGCACCGAGCATAAACAGCCAGAAGCTGAGTGCGTTCAAGAACGGATACGCTACATCTCGAGCACCGAGTTGAAGCGGTACTACCATGTTAAACAAGGCAAACATCATCGGCATCGCCATGAACAAAATCATGATCGTACCGTGAGTCGTAAAGATGGCATTATAGTGATCCGAGTGCAGGAATTCTACGTTCGGGAATGCCAGCTGCACGCGCATCAACAGGGCGTCAACCCCACCGCGGAACAGCATCAGAAGCGATGCGATCAAATACATAATACCAATACGCTTATGGTCAACTGTAGTCAACCATTCGCGCCACAGCCAACCCCATTTTTTATACTTAGTCAGAACGAATACGATCGCAACCATGGTCAGTACAATCGATACGTCCGCACCGTAAATCAGTGGGTCACCTGTTACAAAGAACGTGGATGCAAAATCCTTAATGTTCTCCCACACGTGGTATTCCTCCTCCCTCTCGCCTAGTGGTTCATACTGGAATGATTCATTCCAGGCATGTTGTGCGATTCAATCTTATGCTGCATATGCTGCATATTTAGCGAAGTCTCACTAGAAGACTTGTCACCTGCGGGCGCAGGGTTTTTCTCCATCACATAGTCCATATCGTGACCATGACCATATTTCGCAACGATCTCTTCAAACATACCTTCTGGGAATGCAGAGTACGTAAACTTGTCTGTCACGCCAGGCTTGCGAAGCTCTTCATAATCTGCCTTCGTCATAGCTGGAGTCGTACCTTTTACTTCTTTTACCCATTTATCGAACTCATCTTTTGGTTTTGCCACTACATCGAACTGCATTTTGGCGAAACCTTCACCTGAGAAGTTGGAGCTAAATCCAGCGAATGTACCTGGTTCATCTGCTTGCAGATAAAGTTCGGTAGCCATTCCCGCCATCGCATAAATCTGTCCACCCAATTCTGGAACCCAGAAAGAGTTCATCGGTGCGTCAGCAGATACCTGGAAGCGAATCGGTACGCCTGCTGGAATTTCCAGATGGTTAACAGTTGCGATATTTTGTTCTGGATACGTAAACATCCATTTCCAGTCCAAAGCCGTAACCTGAATGGTCATAGGGGCAACTTCTTTATTCGGGTTCTCTTTTAACACATAAACATCACGGACAGTAAAGTAACCCAGCAATGCAACGATAACGATAGGAATAATCCACCAAATTACCTCTAGGGTTGTACTGTGTGCCCACTCCGGCTTGTAACTTGCTTTATTGCCCGGTGTATCCCGATAGCGGTATACAATGAAAGCGGTAAGCGCAATAACCGGAACGATAATGACAGCGACCAATATCGTGGAAATAATAATGAGATTGTACTGCGTTTCTGCTACAGGTCCTTTTGGATTCAAGACGAGGTATTCGCTACCACAGCCTGTCAGCAGAACGGTGCCCAACACTGCCAAGATCCAAAACTGGATATGCCTCAGCATTTTTCCTCCGCTCATTCTCCTAATCCCTCCTAGTCACAAACAACGAGCATGTAATACTTTGGATGTCGATAGTGCAGTCACTCTCTATGGAGAGGTCTCGAGCGAGGTTTTGGAAAACCTTCTTTCTTCAACGTGCATTCACACGTTTCGAGAGTTCCTCACAATAGGTTTTTCAACACAAGTGAACTTCACTATTTGCCGCATATACATACTATCAGAGTCTGCGAGATTTTGTACTCGTTTTTAACGACGTTCAATATTTCGTAGCTTTTCTGTTACAAAGTGTTCACATTGCAGTCACGAGTTGATCATATTCTTGTTAGGATTCCCCTCTAATGATTCCCACCACCCATTTCTGGTCATTACACCCAATTCTAATTGTCAAGATTTCTTTTTCACTTTTAATAAAAAAACAAAAAAACCGCCAGCTTATTTCGCTGACGGCAAATTTCCGTATAAATAAAAAACCTCTCATTATTAATGAAGAAAATGAGAGGTACTATGGGACTATTTTTAACTAACTTAGGCGTCAGTTCTTTTTAGTGTCATCAAGCGAAACACCGTGCTCATAATGAAGATATTCATGCCAGCGATCAAAAATCCGATCGACACCATCAACGGCAAGTTCTCCGATCTGAAATCGCTTGCAGTGAAAGCCATAATAACAGCACCGACGAATAATACTGTCCAAGCCATCCATCTTAACACATCTGCTGCTTTTCGATCGTTATTCATAACACAAAACCCCTATCATCATAGATTTTTTGCGTGACCGTTTCTGTTTTATGCTCTTATTGTAACACAATATTCACTTGTTGTTCATATTTTGTTCATTTTTTTATAAAAAATTTGTCAAAACTTTTTTCATAAACCTATTGGCTATCGTATTGTCACAAATTTACTTTGTGTCACAAATGTGAAAGCGTTATTGTTATAATGAATACAGTAAACGTTTTCATACATGTATAGCATCTTGATCTGTCATCGAAGGTGGTTTGCCCATGGTTCATACTCCAAAAAAAGCCCGCATCAGCCTCTTGACCCAAATGGTTCTGCTCATTTCCATCGTTGTCCTGATCAGCATGGGGATAGGAACTGCCTTATTTTCCTTCATATTAGATGACATTTTGGATCGCTATATTGGGCAGCAAGCCATGACGGTCGCCAAGCTATCTGCCATGAACGAACGCATCATCGCAGCCTTTGAGACCGATCACCCTTCCAAGGTGATTCAACCAATAGCCGAAACCATTCGGAAGGAAACGGGCGCCAGCTATGTGGTGATTGGAAACAAAGACGGTATTCGGTACTCTCACTACGACCCAAAGCAGATTGGATTACCGATGGGAACCAGCAATGACCCCGTCTTTTTAGAAAACCGCTCGGTCATTTATCGGGGGACAGGCATTTCTGGTCCTGCCATCAAAGCGAAAACACCGATCGTCAACAAGAAAGGCGAAACAATCGGAGTCTCCTCTGTCGGCTATGTCATGAGTGATGTAGAGAAAAAGGTCGCGGAATACAAGGAAAGGGTCGTCGCCTTATCTCTAGTGCTGCTGGTTATCGGAATTATTGGTGCGATTATTATTGCCAGACGAGTCAAGCGGTTGATCTTTGGTCTGGAGCCAGAGGAAATCTCATTTTTGTTTACGGAAAAAGCAGCTATTCTTGAATCAATTCACGATGCTACGGTAGCAGTCGATATGCAAGGGCGTGTTGTCTCGATGAATAAACGAGCACGTTCCCTTCTCCAAGAGGATTTGGCCGTAGGGAAATCGATCGCTAGCCCGCAATTGCGCGACATCATTCATTCTGTCAATCGAAATACGCAAGAAATGAACTACAAAATTTTGCTGGGGCACGAAATTTTTATTACCGACTACTCTCCTATTTTGAGCAACAATGAAATCAGAGGTGTGGTCTTCACATTTCGTCCAGAGTCCGAAATCGAGCAACTCACTGAAGAAATTACGAAGATCAGTTCCTTTTCGGACAATATGCGTGCACAAAATCACGAATATTTAAATCGGTTGAACACCATTTACGGTCTCCTCAAGCTAAAGGAGTACGACAAAGCAATCGAACTCATCACCGATGAAGTAAAGGAACGGCAGGATATTCTCGCCTTCATTATGAGTTCAGTCAAAGAGCCCTTCATCGCTGCTTGTCTGCTAGGGAAAATCAATCGCTCCAAAGAACTGAAGGTATTACTCGAAATTGATCAGGACAGCTATTTGGGAAATGTACCTGACAGCTTGGATACAAAGGTATTGGTCACTATTCTCGGCAATTTGATCGACAACGCGATGGAAGCTGCACTCGAATACAAAGGCACTGACGCATTGGTTCACGTATCCTTCACTGATTTAGGTGGCGATATCATTTTTGACATCGAAGACAATGGACATGGGGTATCAAAAGAATTGGAACCCCGCATCTTTGAAAGCGGTGTCACTACGAAATCAGGTGAAAATCGAGGACTCGGTTTGGCTATTGTGAAAAATGCCATCGAGCTATTAAAGGGGCAAATCTCACTCGGAAAAAGTGATCTAGGCGGAGCGCGTTTCACCGTAGTCGTCCCCAAGAAATGGGACAAAGCAAGTAGTGAGGAGGCAATCCACAATGTCTGAGAAACTTATTACCGTCATGATCGTGGAAGATGACGAAATTGCAGCTAGAATCTATGAACAATTCACAAGTAAACTGGAAGGATTCCAGATTATTGCCACGGCCACGACTGGAAAACAGGCACTGGAGATGCTTCACGTCGTTACGCCAGATGTGCTGCTTTTGGACATTTATTTGCCGGATATGAACGGGATTGACTTGTTGCGTGAAGTGCGGAAGCATTTTCGCGGGATCGATGTCGTTATGATCACAGCCGCAAACGATGTGGAAACGGTGAGAGAAGCGATACGTGGCGGTGCATACAGCTACATCATCAAGCCGATCATGATCGATAAATTCATGTCTACCTTGGAACAATATGCAAATACGAGACATCAGCTTCAGCAGCATACAACCATTGATCAAACAGCGGTGGACAAGCTGTTCACGAAAGCCGCACACACTCCTGCTGTCAAAACCGTTGGAACGGTCACCTCGCTCCCGAAAGGCATCGACAAGCTGACATTAAAGCTGATCCGGGACAAGATGCAGGAGACCACCCAAAGCATGAATGCCGATGATCTGGCTGCACTGGCTGGCATGAGCCATTCAACCGTGCGCAGATACCTCGAATTTCTCGTCTCTATTAATGAAGTAACTGTCGAGACGTTCTATGGAACCGTCGGACGTCCGGAAAGAAAATACCGCTGGGTTCCACAAAAAACAACCAAATAAAGCCTGATGGCAAAAAGAAGAGGGAAGCTTCATTTATGAACCTGAAGCTTCCCTTTTTCTTTTCTTGCTACCGTTTGTGTCGCACCTGGACTCTTCTTTTCCCGAAACATCGTGATGATGGCAACGGCTGCGATGATCATGACAGCAGCAATCAAGGTTTGGCTTGTCAATTGTTCATCAGCAATCAGCCAGCCTAGAAAAACTGCGACTATCGGGTTCACATAGGCGTACGTGGAGACCAGGGAAGGCTCTGCATTTTTTAAAAGCCAAATGTATGCTGTGTAGGCGACAATGGAACCAAATCCAACTAAATAGCCAAAAGCAATCCAGGAACGCAGGGTGATCTCCGATAGGTGCAGCTTCGTCCAATCGTCGAGAAACAGCGAAGTGATCCCCAGCAAACTCCCTCCGATGATCATTTGCAAGGCTGTCGCCATTACCGGTGATGCAGGGAGCTTTGCATTTCGCGAATACAACGATCCCACTGCCCAACTGATTGAGGCAAACAGGAGCGCAAAGATTCCGACGGTATCGATCCCTTGATTGCCTGAGCTCTCGGGATGGACAACCAGCACTGCGATCCCCGCCAAGCCAAACAGGATTCCTCCCATGACCCCAACCGTTGGCTTCTTCTTGCTGCCACCGACCCAGTTGAAAACGAGAATCCATAATGGAACGGTAGCGATCAGCAAGGACGCGATTGCTGACGGTACCTTGAGTTGCGCCCATGCAACTACACCGTTACCTCCGAGAAGCAACAACGCCCCAACAATTCCGGCCCCTCTCCATTCTGCTGCACTGGGCAACTCTGCCCCTTTCCAACGCCCGATCAAAAACAGGATCGATCCCGCCAGAAAAAATCGCGCCCCCGCCATAATAAAAGGTGGCATCGATTCAATCGCGATCTTCATTCCGAGATAAGTGCCTCCCCAAAACAGGTAGACCGCTAACAACGCAATCGTAACGCCAAATAATTTCGAATCTTTTTTTCCTGTCATTGTGTTTCCACCTTGGTTGTCAAATTTCTTTCCGGCCATCCTCGTAGATCGTCGACAAGATGAAAGTCGTAGAAGTTTCCAGTATTTCGTCATACTGGACCATTTCATCGATCAGATTGGTGATATCTTCTGGTGCCGTTGCACGTACTTTTAGCATCATGCACCACTCTCCCGCGAGCCGCTGGCATTCAATGATGGTCACGTTCGGTACCTGAACGCTCATAATCTTTGCAGTGATTTCTTTGAAGTCCTGACATCTTGCTTTGACGAAAATCAATACCTTCAGCCCTTGCTCTAATTTTCTCCAGTCAATGATGCCACGGTATCCCTTGATCACACCATTTTTTTCAAGCTTGGCAACCCGTTGGTGAACAGCCGGTCGCGAGATGTGCAGCAGCTTGCTGATTTCCTCATGAGATATCCTTCCGTTTTCCTCGAGCAATTGAACAATTTTCAGGTCAACCTCATCCATCACATACCTCCTGTGGTTATAGTAGCATATTTTCCTTCATATAGACTATTTGTACTCTATATTGTACGAATTCAAACGAATAGTAAATACAGAGCAAGATATCCCAAAAAAATCATGCCAAAAACCGTCGTGAAAGCACCCTACTCATTACGAATCGTTACTTAGGTACCCATACAAAAAAAAACAAGCCCCCGCTTAATTGTAAGCGGGGACTAGCTTAGAAGCATCGTCCTTATCATTCTGGTTTCTCAAACAATGCCATCCACTCATCAACTTGGATGGAAACGACTTGCTCTCCAACTTTTTCAACCGCGAAGTAGGCTTGGATTTCTTTATCCGCACTTGTGATATGCGCGGTTACTTGCTCAACTTGCTCCTCAGTCTCAGTCGTACGTCTGACCCAAGTCGCATACGGGAACGTCTTCTTACGGATGCGCGAATGACTCTCCACCAGCCCCTCTTGCTCGATCCACCTTACCCATTCGGAGCGTGAGTAGCTTCGTACATGACTGTGATCCCGAAGTTTCTCCAGCGTATTCACAAATCGGTCGAGCTTTTCATCCTCTGCTGCGATATTGTCGATCAGCACGAATTTTCCACCCGGTTTCAGAACACGCGCCACTTCTTTTACAAACGACTCCGGGTTCGGGAAGTGATGAGCCGCGATTCTGCACCCGACTGCATCAAAGGATTCACTCAAAAACGGAAGTGCCTCCGCATCCGCAACCACATAAAAGACATTGCTTGTGTGAGATTTCAGATGGTTTCGCGCCGCTGCAAGCATCGGCTGTGTCAAATCAGTCGCAAAGACATGACCGACAAGTGGAGCGATTGCCTTGGTAAGATGACCGCCACCCGTTGCCACATCGAGAAACACCCAATCCGGCGATGGATTCAGCCAAGGCGTGAGGAGAGCGAGATCCTCTCCCGTAGCGTGTGTCTGGCTGTTCACATACTTTTCAGCATTCGCACCAAACTGCTGTTTGACTTCCTCTTTGATCCTTTTGTCATCGCGCATGAGAATCGCCCCCTATTCTTCGTTCACGATTACTTTCTTCCCTCTCATTTTCATGATCAAGGGAACGGTGATCCAGAGAACCGCAATGATGAGGAACACCAGCGATACTGGCTTTTCAATAAAGATAGAAAAATCACCATTGGACGTCGTCAGCGCTCGTCGTAAATTGTTTTCAATCATCGGACCCAAGACCAAGCCAAGAACGAGTGGAGCCATTGGAAAATCGTTTTTCGCCAAAAAGTAACCCACGAGTCCGCAGAGCAGCAACAAGACCAGATCAAAAACAGAGACACGGACTGCGTATACACCAAACACCGAAATCGCAACGATCATCGGGATCAAATATTTAGGGGGTGTCTCAATCAGCTTCGCAAACACTTTTACGAGCGGCATATTGAGGATCAAGAGCATCACGTTTCCGATGAACATACTAGCGATCAAGCCCCAAGCAATGGTCGGATGATCCTCAAATAAGAGCGGACCTGGCTGCACGTTGTACATAATCAGTGCGCCCATCAATACTGCTGTCGTCCCTGTACCCGGAATCCCCAAGGTCAAAAGTGGAATCATCGCCCCGCCAGATGCTGCGTTGTTTGCCGACTCTGGAGCCGCTACCCCGGCAATTGCTCCTTTGCCAAATTTTTCAGGCGTTTTACTGATTTTCTTTTCCAGCAAATAAGCGAGGAAGGATGCCAGTGTTGCACCAGAACCAGGAACAATTCCTTTAAAAAATCCAACCAGTGATCCACGGAGAATCGGTCCAGCACTTTCCTTCAAGTCTTCCTTGGTCGGTATAATTCGGGAAATTTTGGCGATCTCCCCCTCATTCACATCGCGCTCGAGGATCGTCTTGAACACTTCGCCAAGCGCAAATACCCCTACGGCGATCGTCAAAAATTCCAAACCGGAATAAAGCTCGGGCATATCAAAAGTAAAACGCGCCACGCCGGATACATTGTCCAGCCCAATCGTCGCGATCAATAAGCCAAAAACCGTCATCATCAATGCTTTGGTCACAGACTTGCCTGCCAGCCCACTGAGTGCACATAACCCCAGGATCATCAGCGAAAATTCATCTGCAGGACTGAGCTTGAGCGCTACTTCAGAGAGTGGCTCTGCCAAAAATACCAGACCGATAAGCGAGACAAGTCCTGCAAAAAATGAACCAATCGCAGCGATAGAGAGAGCAACTCCGGCCCTTCCCTGCTTCGCCATCGGGTATCCGTCCAGTACGGTAACGACTGAAGATGACTCACCCGGTGTATTCAACAAAATCGAAGTGGTAGAGCCGCCGTACATCGCCCCGTAGTAAACCCCTGCCAACAAAATAATGGCACTGGTAGCCGCTGCTTCTGGTGGCAGTCCACTCGTCAACGAGGCTGTCACCGGAATCAACAAGGCCACGCCACTGATTGGCCCAATCCCTGGCAATACCCCAACTACTGTCCCGATCAAGACGCCGACAAACGCAAAGATGATATTTTGCCATTGCAGGGCAGTGGCAAATCCGTTCAGCAAATAATCAAATGCACTCATTTCATCCACCTCCTACAAGCCTAACCATGTTGGTAAACCGGGCAATGTGCCATCGAGAACTTCCACGTACAACAAGTAGACACCGAACGAAAACGCACTGGAAATGATCACGCTGTTGAGCCATTTCCCTTTCTGCATCGTCTGGAATCCAACGAAAAGGAACAGGAAGGTGCTGATCACGTAGCCGATTTCCTCCATAAGCAATACGTAGAATAATGCCGCGACAAGAACGATGAGGAATCGTTTGTAATCGAGCTTTTCCTTCTCTCTATTGCCCTCTTGCTTGTATTTGAACGTCTCATAAAATAATCGCAGGCTGAGCAGGATCAGAAGACTTCCGAGTCCCATCGGAAAAATGTTTGGCCCTACATTGCTGCCGTAAGCACTCGCCGAGATGTTTTGGCTTCCGACTACAAAGGCTACGCCTAACACGAGAAAAATCAGACTGGCGAAGCGGTCAAATGTTTTGCTCACGTATGTTCCCTCCTGTTCGTACCAGAATCCAGAATGAAGGAGGAGAAGAATCGCTCCTTCTCCATCCCCCAGCAACCCTTTTTATTTCGCCATTCCGAGCAAGCCCAGGATTTCCTTGAACATTTTTTCTTGCTCACCCAGGTAACTCTTGAAGTCTGCACCGTTTTTGTAGCCATCGTCCCAGCCGTTTGCTTCCAGCTCTGCTTTCCACTCAGGAGTCTCTGTCATCGCTTTCAATTTTTGCTCCCAGTAAGCAACAGCATCTGGCGCCATATCTTTTGGGCCAAATACACCGCGCCAGTTGATCAGCTCCGTGTCATAACCGGATTCTTTGTACGTTGGGATATCCTTGAACATTCCTTTCAAGCGCTCAGGGGAAGAAACACCCAGAATTCTGACCTTGCCGGATTTCAAGTATTCACCCGAACCGGATACATCTGTAGCCAGTACATCAGCATTGCCACCCAAGAGAGAGGCGATCGCTTCCCCGCCGCCATCGTAAGAGATGTATTTCACTGATTTCGGATCAATTCCCGCTTTGACAGCTGGCATCAAGAAGGTCAAGTGATCAAGCGAGCCTGGAGCAGAACCGCCTGCAACCGTTACTTTGGTTGGATCAGCTTTGATAGCATCTAGTAACGATTTCAGATCCTTGTATGGAGAATCGGCTGCTACGACAATCGCGCCGTAATCTTTCGTCAATTGTGCCAACGGAGTCATATCCTTGTAGGAATGCGGGCTATTTCCTTCTTTTTTCACATTGTTAATGACGATTGGGGTCGAGGGAAGCAGGAGCTTGTAGTTGTTTTTCTTGTCCTGCGTCACGAAATCTGCCAAGCCTACTGCCTGTCCGCCACCTGGCTTGTTTTCGACCGAAATGGTCTTATCTACTAGCTTCGTTGCTGACATCACCTTTGCGAGGGAACGCGCTGTTTTATCCAACCCTCCGCCTGCGCCCGATGGTGCGATAACCGAGATAGGCTTTTCCGGGTAGGTAGAAGCTCCGCCAGAGGAAGCTGTCTGCCCACCGCCGCCTCCACAGGCTGCGAGGCTAAGTGCCATTGCCGTAGTGAGAAGTACTCCGCTCCACTTTGTCCATTTGTTTGATTTTTTCATCTTTATGACCCCCTCTGTTGATAGCGTTTTCAATTAAGGTAAGGAGATCATAGCATCCGATGAAAACGCTTCCTAGTTTGTTCAGATAATTTGGATAAAAACCATATTTACGATTATTTTCATTCTTTTCACGCCAAAAAGACCTGCCGTTCCGATCTGGGAACGTGCAGGCCTTGCCATATATTTGACTGTAAAACTGCGTCAAGCGCTGGTCTCCTTTGGCTGTTTGATCCTGCTGTGGTAGTTGGTCCATGCACGTGCGCCGAAGGAAAACAGTGTAAGGACAAGGACCAAGCGAAACAGATGAAACGCCGTCACTAGGAGCGGATCGGCTCCTGTCGCCAAGGCAGTCAAGCTCATTTCGGCAAGTCCACCTGGCACCGTAGCCAGAATCGCCGTCACAATATCGGTAGCAGTGACGTAAGAAATGCCGATGGCAAGCCCAATTACCATGACGAACAAGAACAAGGAATGCATGAGACCAAACAGAAAGAATCGGCGATTTTTCACGATGTCCTCTCGTTTGAAGCCAAGACCGATGCTGACCCCGATGAATATTTGGGCCCCTTGAACCAAGATGCTTGGCAACGCAGGACTCTCTCCCATAAACGATGTATTCATCGAAATCAAAGCGGTCACGAGCAAGGCACCTAGCAAGAACGGAGCGGGTATATAACAGCGTGACGCAATCAATGCTCCAATGAGACCAGCCACTAGGATCATGACTGTCTGCCCAATCCCCAGCACGTGTTCTGTCGTAGCCATCTGTATGGCAGCATGCGTAGGTAAAAATGCCACGAGATAAGGGGTACAAAGCACGACGCTGATCGCACGGATCGAGTGGAAAATCGTAATGACTTGTTGATTTCCTCCCGCCATTTGCCCCACCGACACCATTTCCGATAATCCACCGGGAATATTGCTGAATATCGCCGTTATCCCGTCTACTCTGCAAATCTTATAAAAAATCCAAGCGTTCACCAAACTGATCAAGATGGTCAAAATCGTGGTGATAAGCATCAAACCGACGTGCCCCGTCATCGTATCGACGATTTCAGATGTCATTCGCAGACCAAGGGTAATCCCAATCACTGTCAATCCTACTTGACGAAACCAGCGGGGAATCCAGAGATTTTTGACCCCAAGCATATTACAGATAACTGTCGTAACTAGCCCTCCGAGTAGCCAAGGAAGTGGGCTGTGAATGGTAGCAAACAGCAAGCCTCCCAGTGATCCGAGCAGCAATGTAAACAGAATGCGTAGCAGCATAAGCGTTCCCTCTCCTACTATCCGACGTTGTATGAAGCTTCTAGGGTGGGGGTACACCTAGTGTAAATCAATTGTTCTCGCAGAAAAAATACAAAATGGTTATCGTTAGCGATTCCTTGTGTGAATAATAAAAAACTGCTGGCTCCCCTTCAGGGAATTACCAGCAGTTCCTTTTTCCTAGCTTATTCGATGAATGCAATCTCACCCTGCTCTATGAAGCGCACAAATGCCTTGACCATTTGCAATTCCATCGAGTCGGCATGATAAAACATCCAGGTACTTCGCTTGATCGGCTCTCCCTCAGCTGTGGTCAGCTCAATCATGTGCAGATCGTCTTTGCCATTCAGCACGCCTCGTGGAAGGATGGCGTACCCCAAACCGTTTGCTACCATTTCACTGCATGTATCCGCCTTGTCGACCTCCATGCCGATCAACGGCGGTTGGGAAAATCGTTCCGTCCACCAGCTGTCCACTAATGCCAGCAGCATGGGATCCGTCTCATAGTCGATTCGCGGCAGGGTGGGCAGGTCGTCGATCTGAATGGGTTCCGTGGAAACGACATAGACCGATTCCTCGAACAATAAGTGCTTTTGGTCGGACCAGTTGTAGCTTCCCCGGACGAAGCCTACGTGCACGTCCTGATTATACACGGACTTGTAGACGTCTTTACTCCATCCGGTCATTACCTTGTACTCGACGTTTGGATAGGCTTCCTTGAACTTTTTCAAGATCATCGGGAGCTTGTACCGTGCAAAATAGTTGGAAACCCCCAGCCGGAGCGTACCATTGACCTCGCCGCCCATGTTCAAGACATGCTCCTTGATATTGCGCAGTCTGAGGAGCATTTCATCCGCACATTTGGCCAAGTACTCGCCTTGAGGAGTGAAATGAACGCCTCTACTCCCCCGTTGCACGATCTGTACGCCAAATTCTTTTTCAATCTGCCGCAGTCTTTTCGTCAGCGCAGGCTGGGACAAATACAAGCTTTCGGCTGTCTTTGTAATGTTTTGTTCCTGGTACAAGGTTTGGAGAATGTACCAATCGCGATATTCCATAGCTATAGTGTCTCCGCATGGTTATTTGTCACTTCTTTATTTATCACATTTTTCTCCTTCCTTTTCAAATAGTTTCCAATCACAATAACCAGAATTGCCAATGCTACTGGAAAAATCATATGCAGCGAAGGCATTACCCCCTCCAGGAAGCTGCCAACTGCTTTGTCTCCTACAATCATTTCTCCTGCCGTATATCCGAGCAGAGCCGCCCCTAATAATACGATAATCGGAAAGCGGTTCATCAGCTTCATCAGAAGTTGACTTCCCCAAATGATGAGCGGAATGCTGATGGTAAGACCGATGATAACCAAAACCAGATTCCCGTTCGCTGCCCCAGCTACGGCGATGACATTGTCCAGGCTCATAATCAAATCGGCAAAAATAATGGTTTTGAGTGCCTCAACAAAACTCGCTCCCCCACCAATGTGACTGTCCTCATCTTCACCTTTTAACAGCTTGACCGCAATCCAGATGAGCAAAAGCCCTCCGACGACTTGGACAAACGGAATTTTCAACAACCAGATAGCAATGAAGGTCAGGATGATCCGAAGTCCGATTGCACCGAAGCTCCCCCAAAAAGTAGCTTTCTTCTGCAGCTCTGGACTCAGGTTCCGACAGGCAAGAGCAATCACGACTGCATTGTCTCCGCTCAAGACCAGGTTGATCATAATAATTTGAAGTAAGCTAAGTAAGTAATCTGTCATGATGTCTCCTCCAAAATTTCTGATACTGACAATAATAGACCTATCTTTTCATTCGTGCAGTATTATTTCTATTATTTGCATATATTTTTTTGGAATAGAAAAAACCTGTCATTCGAAGACAGGCTACTTCTTGTATCCATACACTGAATAATCCGCCCGCACTTTTCGAATCGCTAGCCAAACCGGCAATCCTCTCGCTACCCAACGCAGGGCGGACATAATATTTTGTTCATTTTCAAACTGCTCGACAATGATGACGGTCTTTTCATTGATGTACGTCTGTAGCTCCTCCCACCCCATTGCTGAATAGCGATCATTTCCGTACGTTTTCAACGCCAAAAAGTCTTCGCGTTTTGGGTCCTTCAGTTGGAGGAGATGCTGAATGGCTCTCGCGCATTCGGGATGAATGGTATTATTCATGATGTCATGCCTCACTTTGGTACGGAGATGATTTTATGTTAAACGATTGCAGCAGGCTTCGCACGCAAATAAAAAAGGCCATCATCACTTTGGTAGGATAACGACCTTTTGTGCTTCTGTTGATTCAGTTTTTCTGCTCTCGTCTTCGTCGTCCGTTGTCTCATGTCAGCGAATGCAAAGATGCTTCTGTTGAGCTCTGGGTTTCTTTTGCCTTCACGAGCCAGTTTTTCCCGCTGCTTGCGTGCTACGCTTTTTGCCATTGTCTTTCACTCCTTTTTAAATTGAATACCGTCCTTGGTGTTATCATAGAACGCTTCCTACATTGTTGCAACGAAAATAGTAAAATTGCCTACAACTCTTGTCCACTCCTTTTTCTCTCCCATGAATAGGATAGATTGACAGGAGGTGTTGAGACTCGATGAAAAACAAAAGAATTACTGCGAATCGCGTGGAAAACCAAGTGTATTCCAATCGGGTTCTGCGCTCTGAATTCGATCGCAACTGGCGTACGGTAATCTCTAGAAGTGGTTACGTTATTTATATTGCAAAAACGAATCGGGCAAAAGTCACTGTACTGCTCTCAGATGGATCTAGGAAATTGCTCATCTTCAGACAAGGTGGAAGAGTATTGGTTGGCGGTGGGGGTACCAGTCATTATAGCAAACCACACATTGCAAGGAATTTGTAAAATGTGGGAAGCGCCCTGCTCAGTATTACTTGTGGCAGGGCGATTTTCATTGAACGGATGACTACCTCGTCTTAATAATCACCGTCATTTTTTGCTTCATTTTTGTATCTTGAATCATTCCAATGATCTCCGCCCGTTTCCATACAACAAATTTGTGCTCTTGCCCGTTATGCATCTTGATTTTCATTCCATTTGGGATCACGAATAGCGTATTCCGCTTTTCAACTGCCGTAATATCATTCAAGTGCAATTCGAGAGGTTGTGTTTGATTATTGTGACTGTGTGGTTGAAAATAGAGTCTTTCACTCGTAATTGTTAACTTCCCACCTACTCCTTCCCTTCCTCTGAATAGGTTTGCCGCTATATTCTCTTGCACGATCGATTCGTTTCGCTTGAGTTTCATTGCTTCCTTTTCCCCTCCGACATGCGATTCCGTTTTTACACAAATGATTAGATATTATATTACCATAATTAGGAATACACGTGACCACATCTATATAGCAAAGCGCCCTGCTCGTATGCCTGGAGACAGGACGCTTCGTTTGTTTAAGAATACAGGTTAATAGGTAAACTTATTGAGCATTACTTTCAGCTCTTCCGCCAATGACGACAAGGATTGAGCGGAGGATGAGATCTCTTGCATGGAGGCGAGTTGCTCCTCCGTAGAGGCTGCTACTTCCTCGGCTGTTTCGGCATTGCTTTTCGCGATGGTGACGAGCACATTGGCTGTCGCGGTTACTTCCTGAACAGCAGCCAAGATTTGCTGTGCGATCAAGGAAACCTCTGCGATATGTGGATTGGTCAGTCTGGTGCTTTCCATAATGCCTTCAAACTTGTGAATCGTCTCCTCGGAAACTTCCAAGCCTGCTTCAACATCCAGTCTGACTGTTTCCATGTTGTCGACGGATTGCTTGGTTTCCCGTTGAATCTCTGTGATCAATTCAGAAATTTGCTTAGCCGACAATTGTGATTGCTCAGCCAACAGTCGCACCTCTGTAGCTACAACCGCAAAGCCTTTGCCATGCTCACCAGCCCGCGCTGCTTCAATCGCTGCATTCAATGCCAGCAAATTCGTCTGCTGGGCAATCCCGCTGATGACATCCGAGATCGTACCGATTTCTTTCGAACGGTCATAGAGCGATTTGGTCATGCGATCCGACTGTTCTACGGATTCGTGAATCGACTTCATTTGACTCATGACCTGAGCGACAAAGTTGCCCCCTTCTTCTGCCTGAACCGTCGTTTGCTGAGCCGTATCCGACAACACATTGACACTCTCTACAATCCGTGTGACCCCTTCCGCAATCTCCTGCAATGAGCGAACATTTTGGTCGATTCCGCTCGTTTGTTGTTCCGCGCTGCCAGCTACCTCTTGAACCGCAGTCGTTACATGCTCGGTCGCAATGCTCGTCTGCTGCGCACTCGCAGTCAATTGCTCCGAAGACGCTGCTACTTGCTCCGCTCTAGTCTCGACATCTGAAATGAGCGCCCGCAGGTTATCCTGCATCGTATTAAACGCATGGCCGAGCTCACCGATTTCATCGGTTGACCGCACTTGAATCGGGTCAGTCAAATTACCTTGGCTCACTCTAACGGCATGTACCTTCACTTCCTGGATGGACTGGAGAAGGGAACGCAGTACAGCTGCTACAATGAGTCCTCCCAACACCAAGCAGATCGCAATCGTCCAAAACGTTTGCTCGAAAATCGGCTCTGCAGCATCCTCAACCTCTGACAAGTACATCGAACCTGCAATTTTCCAGCCAGTAGCTGGATTCGTCACATAGTAAATCTGTTTCGGGATGCTTTGCTCCTCGTAATTGAATTGTCCTGTTTCTCCTTGGTACAAGTTGTCGTAAAAACTCTCTTGTGCCACTGTTCCTGCCTGATTTTCCGGGTGGACGACATACTTCTTATTGCTGTCTACTACGATGACATCTCCATCCGAACCGATGCTGACTGAGTTTGCCAGTTGTTTGATCTGTTCAATCCCAACTGTAATGCAGATAACCCCAGCGCCATCCTCTGTCGTTCTTGCTACCGCTACTAAAACCTCACCTGATACCGCCGAAATATATGGCTCTGTAACGACGACCGTCCCCTTGTTCTCCATCGCTTGCTTGTACCAGTCTCTCGTCCGCGGATCAAACCCTGCCTGTACTTCTTGCTTGGGAGCGCGGAAATACTGACCGTCAGCCGTTCCCAAACTGATGCTGGACACATCCGCATGCATGCCCATATACATATCCAAGTGATGCATGATTTCTTCTTGAACATCAGCTGATTTCACGCCAGGTGTGATATCTTTTGCCAAATAGTCAGCATCCTTCTTTTTGCCCTCAAACGTACTGCTTACGATGGAGTTGACCAAATCGACGTTTTCGTTGGCGCTGTCCATGATCTGTTTTTCAATTTCTTGTCTCGCTTGATTGTAAGCCAAGCTTCCAACGACAAGGGAAGGGACTAACAGAATCAAGAGAAATGTGATGATGAGTTTGGTTCGATAGCTTCGAAGCCAATTCCTGAGGTTAACTTTCACTTCATTTCATCTTCTTTCTAAGGTGTATTTGGAAAAACGTTTCCTGTTGGTGAAGTCCTAATTTTTTTATATCGGTAACGAAGGAGTGTTCATTAAGTAAAAAAATATATAGAACTGTAATAGGTATAAAAAGGTGGGGATGATACCGCCCTCACGGCCATAGAAAAACCGCCCTGCTTATGAATGATAGACAGGACGGTCGGTATGGGTTGACTTTGCAACAGTTACCACGATTTGTTGAGCGAATCTGTAAGTCACTTCAACCGCGCTTCATTTTCCCCAAGCGGATAAACTGTTCGTCACGTACACGCAGCTTTTCTGAAACAGCCGTATCCGTATACGAGTAAATACCTGCTCCGGTCTTGGTGCCGAAATTGCCTTCTGCTACCCGTTCCTCCATGATGGCGGGTGCTTTTGTCGAGCCATTCAGCTCTGGCGCCAGGTTATCCATCACGCGCTTCCATGTATCGAGTCCACCAAAATCCGCCGTCTCAATAGGCCCGACAAAAGCCCAGCGAAAGCCAATTCCGTTCTTCATCACCGTATCGATCTGGGCTGCATCTGCAACACCTTCTGCAAGCAAATGAAAAGCTTCTCTCATCAAGGCTGTTTGTAGCCGATTGGCGATAAAGCCCGGTACATCCTTTTTCAACAAAACAGGGCACTTCCCGATATCTTCCATCAGCTGCATGGTTTTTTGAACTACTTCCAGCGCAGTCTTCTCATGCTTAACTACCTCGACCAACGGAACCAATTGGGCTGGATTGAAAAAATGGGTAATGATAAAGCGTTGGGGAGTAGTAGCTTTTTCAATCAGTCGCGCAATCGAAAACGTAGACGTATTGGAAGCGATAATCGCATCTGGGTTCGCGTAATGCTCTAGCTTTTCAAACAGCTCCCACTTTAGCTCGATGACTTCTGGGATTGCTTCTGTAATGATTTCAGCTTCAGATACTGCCGCTTGCAAATCCGTGGTCAGGACGATATGCTCGAGCGCCGCTACTCTAGACTGGTCTGCAATCACTCCCTCTGCAACCAGAAGAGAAAGGCTGTGCTCGATGCTAGCTCTCGCTTTCAGCAAAAACTCTTCCTGCAAATCGTAAAGAGAAACACGAAATCCAGCCAATGCGAATAACTGCGCGATTCCATGTCCCATAACACCTGATCCGATAACAGCCGCATGCTTTTCCATAGAAATATCCTCCTAGGGTGAATTCGGTTTACCAGCAAAGCTTTCCACGATGAAATACCTAGTTCCTGCCCACAAATTCCTACTCCTTTTACCGAAATTCATTCCTATGGCGCTTGTTGGTAGAGTCAAAGTTTTGTACCATTAAAAATCGTTTCCTAAAACCAGCTTTTGGAATGAACGTTTCATATACGGAGGTACACATGAAACTACTGAATAAAGTCGTGGTCATCACAGGAGCCAGTCGGGGATTGGGCCTTGAAATGGCAAATGTTCTGGCAAAAGAAGGAGCGATCGTTTGGGCAACTTCTCGAACCGCGTCTCATCCGAACGAAATTGCACATGCTGAACCGGGAAGTGTGACGAATGTAAAGCTAGACGTGACTGACGAGCAAAGTGTCCTTGCCTTATTTGCGCAAGTACAAAGGTTATACGGACGTCTAGATGTCCTCGTGAACAATGCAGGCGTCGGCGTGTTTAAGCCTGTTGAACAAACAAGCTTAGATGAATGGGAGAATGTTTTTCGCACCAATGTAACCGGACTCTTTCTTTGCAGCCGCGAAGGATACAAGGTAATGAAAGCTCACGGAGGCCGTATCATCAATATCTCTAGTGTCTCAGGGTATATTCCCATTGCGGAAAACGGCGTTTATGGTGCTTCGAAATTTGCCGTCCAAGGCTTTTCCCAAATTTGTAATGAAGAATGGAAAGACGACAATGTAAGAGTCTCCACCATTTTTCCCGGCGCCGTTCATACAAATATGACGGAGGACCGACATTTTTTTGATCCGAGTGCGATGCTCGTACCAAAAGATGTGGCAGATACCGTGTTAGATATCGCTTCCCGTCCCCTCCACGTTCGAATCGATGAAGTCAAAATCCTTCCGCCTAAAGGCGTCCTCTAAATGACAGATGAATAAGGAGAGTTTACAAATGCAGCAAGTAGCAATCATCACAGGAGCAGGCAATGGAATCGGGGCAGCAACCGCAAAGCTTTTGGCTCAACATGGGGTACGTGTCGCTGTTCTTGATGTACATGAAGAAAAGGCTCAGTTAGTCGCCCAAGCAATCAGTCAGGCAGGCGGTCAAGCCTTGTCCATTCGCTGTGATGTCGGTCAACGAGCACAAGTAGAAGAAGCCATCCAGCTAGTAGAATCGCATTTCGGAGATATCACCATCTTGGTCAACAACGCCGGAGTTGGTGGTCCATTCCACCGAGTTGACGAAGTCTCCGATGAAGAGTGGGATTGGATCATGAATACCAACTTGAAGAGTGTATTCCTATTTTGCAGAAACCTGTTACCCAAGATGAAAGAAAGGAACTACGGGCGGATCGTCAACATCGCTTCTATTCAGGGCTTGCTCGGCTCAGCACATTCGTCCACCTACGTCGCTTCCAAGCACGGCATGATCGGCTATACGAAAACAATTGCTGCGGAATGGGGTGAGCACGGGATTACTTGCAATGCCATCTGTCCCGGATATGTGGATACCGCGATGGGCGTACGTCCGGAGGATATTTCGGATTACATGAATCGGGTCATCGCCAAAAGCCCGGTCAAACGCGTAGCTCAACCGGTGGAAATCGCCCAGATGATTGATCATCTCGTTGGACCGCATAGCGGATACATCAACGGGACGAGTATCACCATGGACGGCGGGATCAGCAGTCACATCGGAATTACGGATCAGTTGTCCTAGTTCGTTACACACAGAAAAAGCCGCACGCTCGGTCAGTTTCCCCCGGTCGTGCGGCCTTTCTTTCCTCTACCCTTATAGTCCAAATAAATCATCCAAAAAGCCACCGCAACTGTGATGACTACTAAGACCTTTCTATTGATTCCCATGCTAACGTCTAGATCGAAAAATCTCAATGCTAACAGCCCAAGAAGTAAAACCAAGAGAATTATTCTGATAGGATCACCTCATTCATCAGTCTTCTTCCTTATGTTAATGGTAATCGTTTGAAATTTTAACAAAAACATTAAACCCATTTTCGAATAATTAGTGAAAATACCGATCCAAAGTGAAGCAACTTTCTTAGACCACCTCATATGTTATTGCAGGAGGTGGTCTAAGTGGCTAACAGATGTCTTTGTCGAGGTAGTAGATGCAATATCTTTTGCAGGTGTGGATGCAGGCGAAGAAGGAAAATAGCAGCGAACGAAGGAGGATTATATGCTATTCCTAAACATGATTTTTCTCAGTTTGGTGACGGTTAGCTGTATCCTTTATACCTATAAAAATCGGTCCGAGCTTGCCTGTATGGATGGCATGATCATCGCTATGGTGTTAGGTGCTATGTCTAGTATCTCCTTGGGGTTGAATATTCAAGTATATCTGGTGAGCGATTTACAATCTGCGACGATCATTGCTATCGCAATTGGTATGGTGGTTGGGTTTATATCGGGGAAATTGGTCTCTCTTACCGCTTCTATTGAAGGAGTAATGGCTGGAGTTATGGGCGGGTTGATGTCACCTATGCTAGGGGCCATGCTTTCTCATCCCTTGGGGCTTATCTGGTTTCTCGACTTTGCCTACATCTTTGTTTTCATCCTGATTGTTTTCCTAGTAAAAGAAGCAAGGCAAGCCTTTTTGGAAGAAGCGATGGAGCTTGAGAAAAAAACTAGCAGTTTACCTTGAAACTCTTCAAAAACACGGACGCGCTCGCTTCTTTGCGAGTTTTTTCCAGCTCTCTTCCATCAACGGGACGAGCATCCCCATGGACGACGGGATCAGCAGTCACATTATAATGACGGTTCAGTTGTCCTCGTTCGGGCACGTAGAAAAGGCCGCACGCTCGGTCAGCTTCCACCCGGCACGCGGCCTTTTTCCCCCTATAAAAAGCGGCGATGTACCTTCTTGCCATCGTACGTAAACAACACTTGTCGATCCTCCACCATCGATTCAAGGTGGATGGATTTTCCCCACAAGTCATAGATGTAAGGCAATGTTTTTTCTACGTATTTGACATCCAGCTCCAGCCCCTCGAAATGATGCTTCAAATACATCTCGCCGGAGCGTAAGTAATCCCCATCGTGTACGAGTACATAAGGGAATCCCCCGTTAACTCGTGTGCCCGCAAGACCATCGCGTACCTTCTCCCACTGCTTTTCCGCGACGACCCAATCGTTGCCCTGCTTGCCGAACATATACAAATCCAGATCACTGACAAGGTCCTTGGTCAGGAAGTTGCGAATGAAGCTGATGTCAGACTCCAGCTCGCGCACCTCGAAAATTTTCGCGCGTCCCTCTCCTGGCTTACGTCCGAAACGCTCCTGCTCCTCCTTCGTCGGATTATCCCAGCGTTTTTCAATGTCCTCCAAAATTTTCAGACCCAAATGATACGGATTGATACTCGTCGTCGAAGGCTGAATGACGGAGGAATGCAGCTTGGCAAACTCGATCGTCTCCGATTCTGTCAGCTCCATTTCGCGCAGGATGCGCATATGCCAGTAGGTGGCCCAGCCTTCGTTCATGATCTTCGTTTCCATCTGCGGCCAGAAATACAGCATCTCATCCCGGATGATCGTCAGCACATCCCGCTGCCAATCGTCTAGGATATTGCTGTATTCCATAATGAAAAGCAGCAGGTCTTTTTCCGGCTCAGGAGGGAATTTGCGTGGTGCTTTTACCGGCTCGGCTTCCTCTTTTGCTTTACGGTCCAATCCCCAGAGATCGTCATAAGGGGAGTGCCGTTCGTTCCTCGTCTTTTTGTTAGCTTCGTCTGGCTCTCGTTTCCAGCGCAGCTTCGGACGCAGCAAGCTCGGATCGATGTGCTCCTGAATCGCCAAGCTCGCGTCGAGCAAATTCTCCACAGCTTCCTTGCCATACTCGATCTCATACTGGCGAATCCGCTCTCCGCTGGCCGCCATGCTTTCGACCATATCCCGATTGGTGTTGGAGAAGCGTACATTGTTTTTGAAAAAGTCGCAGTGAGCAAGGACGTGAGCCACAATGAGCTTGTTTTGGATTAAGGAATTGCCGTCCAAAAGAAACGCGTAACAAGGATTGGAGTTGATGACGAGCTCGTAGATTTTGCTCAGATTCAGGTCATATTGTAGTTTCATCCTGTAAAAGGACTTTCCAAAACTCCAGTGCGAAAATCGTGTGGGCATTCCATACGCGCCAAATGTATAAATGATGTCAGACGGGCATATCTCGTATCGCATCGGGTAAAAATCGAGATTGAACCCTTTGGCGATCTCGGTAATTTCGTCAATGGATCGCTCCAGTTCTTTGCGCTCGTCGTTGGTCAAATCGTTTCGCCTCCCCTTTTGCCGTCGGTCTACTTTATGTATATGGGGAAACAGCCAAAAGACGCCACCTTTTAGAAAAGATGTCGTTCTTCATATGGCGCATTTTGATGAATGGGTACATCGGGCGCCTTCTCTCGGATTTCATCCAAGGACACAACAGAAACCTCTATTTCAGTAGTTCCTTGTTCTACAAGAATTTTAAAACGCTGATGTCCGCCGACGAGATTACCTGTTTGCTCAATCCAAATTAGTGGCTCGACGTATCCAAACTCTTGAAAAGATCGTTTCAGCTTCTCGTATTCGATGTCGCCCGGCTGCAAATCTATTCGCGGATTATAAGAGGCTGGATTGATTTTAGAGACAATGCGGGCAAGGTCTTTGACGGTAAGCGGCGTCCCCTTTTGTCTGCGCTCATTGTCGCCTTGCAGGAGCTTAGTTCCCTCGCTGGCATAAGGTGTGATCTTCAACAAAAAGCCAGCCTTAGCGAGTGACAGCTTTCTGAGCCGTCGCTTTGCCTTTTGGCTGGCTTTGATCTTCACGAATTTTGTGCTGCGGCCTACAGGACGAAAAACCTTTACGATCTCGTCCGACCGGAGCAGTACTTCCTCGGTGTAGTATATTTCTCCTGTCGCTGAGTCGACATACTGGCTCACTACATTTCACCCACCTCCATGAAAAAAAGCACCGCGTGGGTGCTTAATTTAAACTATTTCTTATTAGTATCACTGTGACAAGAACCCCTGCGATACTTGGAAGAATAGTTTTCGAACTAACGACAATATCAGGTATCGAAATTCCTAGATACATTTCTGGCAAAATATCACCCCCTATACTTCCATTCTGAGGTAATGGCAGGAGCTTGTCTATATCAAAAGCCCCACTCTTTCGGCAGGGGCATCCGGCGCGAGCCAATCCTTACGCCTAACTGCGGTCACAGGCTATAGGAGGCGGTGCAGCAGGTAATTCTGTACACTTGAGACAGGATCGGCGTATCGGTTATGAGCGATACAGAGCAATGGGCAAAGACCGAAATAGTCCCCTATTAAATTTGATGGGAACAGAAAAAAGCACCACTAGGGTGCTTTTCATTAAGACTTTCCTCTCAATTACCAAGCCGATAAGTAAACAGCGTAAGCATGCCTCGAATCAAAATCTTGGGAGGAATGTCCACGAACCTTAAAGTATACTGTCACTCCCTTACCAAATCCTATGCCACCTGCCGATGCAGCGTCAATTTGGCCAGGCCCTAAATCACCAGCAGTACCAGACATTATATACTCGCCATTAGGTCCAAAAGCTATCCAGTCATAGTCATAGTTAATACCAGCAGGGGATTGAAGTTCGAATACCCAATTCGATTTGTCTGAGTTATTTCTATAAACATACCAATCAACATCTGTACTATCCGAGATTGTTTGAAAGAAACTACCACCATCGTTGATAGCATGAGCAGTTTCTTTTGAATCCGCCCACCCATCACTGGCAAAAGCGGCTTGCGAACCGAAAGTTAATACGGAAACAACTGCACCCAAAGTCATCAATTTTTTAATCATAATCCACACTCCTATTTCCACTTAATTTTTTCGAACATGCCTTTTTCATATTTCTTATCTACTGAATTGTTTCGTCGACTAACGTGGTATGTACGACATGGGCTAAAAATTAAAATAATCCACTTTTTCCATCTCTTTACACTTTTAAGGACATCATAGCACGCACCAAAAAAACAATACAACTGTATTATTTAAATCATTCCGAATTATAGCCAATGCTACGCTTCTGCACAATTGAGATAGGATCGGCTTATTCGAATATGAGAGATACCGGACAAGGGACGAGAAGCCGAAGCCGTAGGTCTCGCATGTAATCCCCTGTCCGGTAAATCCCAGCAGAGTAAATCGCGATTTTCCAAAGTTCCGAGAGGGGTTCCCAAAACTTGAAAACCGCTGTAACGCATACAATGAAAA